>JBBTWL010000049.1:0-12922 GCA_038062775.1 Patescibacteria group bacterium
AAAGAAGATCATTGTTCACAATGATATTAGTATAGGTATCAGGATCTGCCGGAAATGTCCCAGAGGTAATAGTAATGCGCCCGCTTGAAACCTGTCCGTTGATCCAGACATGATCTTCAAAAAACGCGATTCCGTTTGTAGGAAAAGCGAAACTCCCAAGAAGTGTTTCTGTTTGAATACTCCAAGCGTCCCACCATGGAGGAAGTTCTGGTGGAGACCCAATCTTTGCTGAATTAATACAACCGTTTGCGGCAACATAGGTTGTATCAACCTGATAGAGATCGAAAGTATCATCCGTTTTTAACACCACATGATACCCAGCAACTCCCGAACTGGACTTATAGAACCCATTTGCAATAGCATCAGTTTTCAGTTGCTGAAGATTCTGGGTAAGTCCCGTGAAATCAACTGGTGGAGCCGGGAAATTTCTTCCCGCAAGAAATACCTCACTCTGGCTTGGCACAGGATTTGTCGGAGGAGCTTCCAAAGGTCTATAAGCAGAAGAGACACTTAAATTCGGAGTAGGCGGAGGGGTGTTTCGATGGGTGTGAACTCCAAACTCAACCCCTCCACCATGGTCAGGATCAGTGTAGCTTCCCACCCCACTCGTCACAATTTGGTGGGCCGTACCGTCAAATCGAATCCCGAAATTAGAGTGAATGGGACCGAAAACTTCCGAGGTCGGACCGAAATACATCGGAGGATTTGCGGCATTCAGAAGCCATGCGTATTTCGCAAATGACTCTTTCGCTAAAATTGCCTCGATTCTTCGATAAACTCCAGGAAGCGCATCAACCGTTCCTTTTGAGCGAACCGTAACAAGTGTTGACCCTGTTGGAGGGGGAATAATCTCGAGTTCAAATTGCCCTATTCTTGTCCCATCTTTATCATTAAAGGCATGGATGTATGGGCCGGCAACCCCTGTGCCATCTTGAAAATCTGCCGGAGCATGAGCCAAATGCCAGCGATAGTAATCGATTCCTGCTTCAGCAATCTGGAATGCCTGCTCTCGGTAAAGTGACTGACGAGAAGCTTTAATATTGGCCCCCGACCATCCTACCAATCCCGAGAGAAGTACAACCGAAATGCCAGCAAAGACCAGAACTTGAATGAGGAGCGCCCCTTCGGAGTATCCTAAAATTTTTTTGGTATTTATTTTTTGAAAAAAACGACTCATGTTCTATAAATTATCTTTGAGATTTCGAAAGGAAACTTGGGTTGTAACCGTAATAGGAGTGGGCGAACGATTCGGATCTCTTTCAATAATAACATTCGCTTTCACAAGCCGAACAACAGAAATGGTGACTGGTTGAACAAGAGCTGCCGCTGTTCCATCATAACTGGTATTGTAATAAGAAAAAAATGGAGTTCCTCCGTTTGCGGTATCATGAATGAGCGTCTTTATTTTTGGTGCGCCAGTGTAGCCTGGAGGGCTCCCAGTAGGAATAGTAACATCCTTCATGAGGGAATTCCCAGATAAATAATAGCGTACCCGATCTCTTGTTCCATCTTTATCAATATCACTAAAGAAAATAAGTTCATTGTTATCCGCTTTTTCAATTGGATATGCTCCATTGGCCGCCAGCTGGGCCTCTCGAACTTCAGCAGCAAAGTCTCGGAGTATGGCTCTTGCATCCTGTTGAGCGGACAGAGAGTTTGACACCCCGCCTGAATAGACAAAAAGATCCCGCGCAAATGTTCCAACCGCCCCTCCCACCAAAGCAAAAATACCAAGAGCAATCACTATCTCAAGAAGCGTTACTCCATCTTTTTCTCGATGAATTCTCTTTGTAAGTATTTTCATAAATATTTTCATAAAAGCTTTATTGGGGAACAAGAAGAATCTCTTTATTCCGCCATGATGAGTCAACAACCACATCTTCAGAATGCACTTGGTACCCCACCTTCGTCACAGTGAGGGTATAGGTACCTAAACCAATATTTGTAAAAAAGACCTGTCCAGGAGGTACACAGGAAGAAGTGAAGGTGAAAAAAACATCCGAAATGCTCGGAGTGGTGAGATTGTCGCTGGTCTCAAGATAGGCTCGATACCGCGCGTAGCGTTCGTTATTATGACCATTCCAAATCGTTTGATTCCCAGTCGTATAATAGGTACCCCCCGTTCCATCAGGACCTTTAAATTGCCAACTCGGTTCGTCTGGATCATTACTCGTCGCAAATTGAAACTTCACACTCGTTTGATTCGGCTGATTTGTTGGATTCCAAAGCATTTGATAGTAATTACTGGACACTCCACCGGTATTGAAGGTGGATGATTCGAGCATTCCTGAAGGAGCAAAAAAACCAAGGGTATTTTTGATTCGAAGCTCTCCTCCCGAAAGCGGAAGGGCAGTCTCGATATTTCCATCAGAAGAATCGAACCGAGTCTCGTCAACAAATTGCGTCTGTCCACTTCCGCCAATCCAATCCGTCTGTGAGAGAAATCCACGGCCAGTGGTGAGTGTCTCGTTGATATCAACATGATTATCAAGATTAACCCCTGCCCCCGTGGCAGGAAGACCGGTTGCCGAATCTTTCACCGAAATTAAAATGCGCTCCGGATCTTTTGGCAGAACAATAAGCATGACATTCTGGGTTGAATTTGGAGCTAAAGAAAAAGGAAGTGGGGACATGGTTCCTGAAAGGTCATAGCTGGCATCCGTAAGCGTTATCGCATACGTATCCCATTCGAGATTTGAGAGCGTGACAACTCCAGAACCGTTCGTTTGGTGTGTACCCGTATATTTATAAATATTGTTTGCCCCGGCATCGGTTCCGATAATTTTCGAACCCTTCATCGAGAAATCAATAGAAGGAACAAGGGTACAGTTCGAGCGAGCGCTCGTCACGTTTATCGTCCCTGTTCGATCGATGGTAAAACTTTTCTGGGTTAACTGTTGTGCCACCACCGTCACATCGGGATTTTGAGGATTAGGATTTGCTACGTCCCCAGGAGTATAAGTGCGGTCTGCGGAATATCCATTTTTCGTTACCGTAATTTTATAGCTTTCGTTTGAAGGAATAACGTCAGTCAGAAGAAGTTGTCCGCTGTTATTAGTCACATCATCAACACTCACCGCAGGAACCAAAAGATTGTTCGCTACTTGAACTCGTGCATCCGAAACGGCAATCCCGTTTGCATCAAAAACATTGACGAGAAGTGCTCCATTATTCGAAAAACTTTCAAATGATTTTGGCCCAACCCAAGTTGTGAAGGTAATCGGCACAAAGTTTCTGCAGGATCCACAGGTAACCACCACTTCCAGAAGTTTTGAATCGGGCGCAAAAGAGGTATCCCCAGCGCCTATAGTCCCATCGAACGGATCATCAATAGCACGAACCGTTGAAGTAACGGTAAATGTTGTCCCATCACGAGTAAGGGTTTGAATGTGCGGGATCCTCCCCACAGGAACACCATTTAAAATTCCTACATCGGCATAGGGCATATTGCGCGCAATTTCAAACTGCTCATTTGCCAAATTAGAAGCAATTACTTTTACCCGAGTGTAACGGACGGCGTTTAAAAGTCCGGCAAAACTTTGGTACACCGAGAGAGAGATCAAAACAAATACCGCGGTTCCCACAAGAATCTCCGCAAGCGTCATCCCCCCCCTCATGTTCCTTCGCTTTATATACTTACCGTGCATAGGCTTATATGGCATTGACGAGCGAGTAGGTCGGAGAAATCATGGCAATCGCAAAAAAACCTACCCCAACGCCGATAAATATCATGAGAAACGGTTCGATAATGGTCGACATATCTTTCGTCTTCTGATCGACCTCCGTTTCATAATACGTCGCCAATTTCTCAAGCATGTCCGAAACCGCTCCCGTCTCCTCTCCCACGCTCATCATTTCTCCAACCAATACCGGATACAGATTCTCGTGCTTTAAAAATACTTCTGACATCGCCACCCCCTTCTCAACCGCCTTCTCCGCCTCGGCAATAATTTCTTTATAGTAAGAGTTTTGCATAACTTCCCGAGTAATTGAGAGAGATTGCACCACTTCGACTCCTGCCGAGAGAAGCGAGGAGAGAGTGCGGGCGGTTCGAGCGGAATTCGTTTCCTTTACAATATTTCCAATGATAGGAATTCGAGTTACCGAGTAATCCACCGCTCGTTTTCCTCCCGAGGTCTGAAGTGCGGACCATAACAAAACCACCACTCCCACAGAAAGAGAAATGAAAAGAATGGTGTGATTTTGAAGAAAGTTACTCAAATCAATAATAAACTGCGTACTCTTTGGAAGAGAAACATTGAGCTCTTTGTAGGTTGAGGTCAAAGAAGGAACAACAAAGACCATCATCAAAATAGCGATAACCACCATGGCAAAGATAATAACCGCCGGATAAATCATCGCTCCTCTCACTTTTTTCATAAGCTGGTGGCTCTTTTCCATTTGAGAGGCGATAGTTCCAAGGGTGGAGGCCAGCCCTCCGCTCTCCTCACCCGCGCGCACCATGGCGATGAAAAGAGAAGGAAACACTTTATCCTGTTTCTGAAGTCCGGCGGAAAAAGTCGAACCCTTTCCGATTTCGGCGTTGATATCGCGAAGAATTTCTTTGAGCTTCGCGTTCTTCGTCTGTCGCTCCATCACCGAGATGGCGCGAGAAAGCGCCAGCCCCGCGGAGAGCATGGCGGAGAGATTGCGGGCAAAATTTATTTTCTCCTGCATCTTCACTCCCCCAAAAAGAGCGTTCAATTTCTCCATAAAAATATCAACCGGATTCTTTCCGGGCTCTTTCACCGAAAGCACCTGTCCTCCTTCGGCGCGGATTATTCCATACAAGGTCGCTCGGTCAGTCGCCTCTATCACGGCTTCATATGGTTGTCCTTCTTTATTCAGTGCTTTAATTTCAAATTTTGCCATTTGTTTTCCGTTTTGCTCTGAGCCGTTTAGGCTTCGCTGTTCGCTACGCGAAGCACTTCTTCAATCGTTGTGAGTCCCTGCGCCGCTTTATATATTCCATCCTCAAGGATAGTGAGCATTCCTTCTTTTTTCGCCTGCGCCTCTATATCATCCGAAGTGCCTCCTTTAATGATTAATTCGCGAATCGTGGGCGTTACCTTCAGCACTTCGTGAATTCCAAGCCGACCGGAATATCCATCAGGACATTCGAGGGTTTCTTTCGGGCGATAGAATGGAATTTCATTCAGTGAAGTCCCTGGCGGAATAATTTTTTCTTCCCGAAGCGCCTCAAGCACTCGGTCGAGGTTTACCGTTTTTTTAATACTTTCAATTTCCGCCTTTTGAAGAGTATACTTTTCCCGAATCGGACAAAGTCTTCGAACGAGTCTCTGTCCAATAACCACCGAAAGGGTTGAAGTTAAAAGAAACGGCTCGACTTTCATATCAATAAGACGAGGAATGCAACCCGCCGCGGAGTTGGTGTGAAGCGTTGAAAGTACCAAGTGCCCCGTCAGAGAAGCGTTAATGGCGAGCGCCGCGGTTTCTTCATCTCGAATTTCGCCGACCATAATAATGTCCGGGTCTTGCCGAAGAAGGGAGCGGAGTCCAGAGGCGAAGGTGAATCCGATGTCAGATTTTACCTGCGTCTGGTTGATGCGGGGAACCTGATATTCGACCGGATCTTCAACGGTAGAAATATTCACATCCGGAGTGTTTAAAATATCGAGCATGGTATAGAGCGTCGTCGTTTTTCCGCTTCCGGTAGGACCGGTCGTTAAAATCATTCCCGTCGAAAGTTTGGTGGCCGCGTGAAGACGCTCAAGGCTCTCGCCGTGGAAGCCTAAATTTTCAAGAGTGTAATTCCCCGCGCCCTCTTTCAAAAGTCGCATAACTACTTTTTCTCCGAAGTAGGTGGGAAGGACCGAAACACGGAAAGAAACCTTTTCCTTATCCATCTCCACCTTGAACCGTCCGTCTTGGGGGAGACGCTTTTCATCAAGTTTCAAATTCGAGAGTACTTTAATGCGAGCCGTGATGGTTGCGGCCGCAGTTTTCGGGAGCATCATGGCATCATGAAGCATGCCATCGATTCGATAACGAATAAGGAGTTGGCGCTCCATGGGCTCTATATGAATGTCCGAGGCGTTCTGAACGATGGCATGCTTCAGAAGGGAGTCCACAATGCGCACCACCGGAAGATCTTCGGCCAGTTTCTTCAAATCACTCGCTGAAACGTCATCTCCTACTCCGGAAACTTCAGCGAGCGTCTTCAATGACTCCGACTCTTTTTGAATGATGTCGCCAAATTCCGCTTTCAAACTTTTTTGATACTGAATAAGCGCCCCTTTGATGGAGTCGGTATCGGTAAGACGAGGTAAAATTTTAAGCCCCGACTTTTTTTTGATGAAATCAATCGCGGCTAAATCATCGGTGTTGAGCATCGCGACCTCAAGCTCCTTCCCTGTTTTTCGAAAAGCGACAATATTACTCTTTCTTGCAATCGGCTCCGGAATGAGGGAGAGGATATCGAAATCAACCTTCTGTCCTTTCAAATTTACAAAAGGAATACCGAGAATGTAGGCCTGCATTCGGCGCAAATCGTCGTCAGAAATTTTTCCCTTCGAAACCAAGAGATCGCCGAATTTTTGGTTGGTCTTTTCGGCTTCCTTAGCAATTTCCTCAACGTCAGGCTTCGGAACAAGCCCTGAATCAAGAACAAATTCCTTCAATTGAGACTCCTGAATGTGCATAGAGTAAATATAGAGAGCAAAGACCTAAATAGTATACTCTGAAATTTGAAGAAATATCCGAAAAACTCTCTCTTTACTGTGGATAGAAAGAAAAGAAGCTTTTAGCTTTTAGCTCCGAGCTGTGAGCTTTTTAGTCTGATGTCAAGGTTGTGATGTCAAGGTTGAACCTTGACATGAGAACCTTGACATGACATTTACCTAAACGTAGGCGACGGCTTGTCTCGAATGAGACGAGTCCGCTATTTCCAATAATGGCTCAAAAAGTTTACCTGCCCAAACCTTGGCGACGGCGGGCTCGTCTCATTTCTTCTTATAAATTAGAAAAACTTGACTTTCTCAATGAAAACATATATACTTGCAGAAGTCAATATATCAAGATACTTGAATTATTGCTATTGTCTCTTGGTACTTACCTGCATCCGGCAAACGAGGCGGGTTTTTTTATTTCATAAACTTCCTAACCTAAAAAGCTAACAAGCTACCCCCTAAAAAGCTAAACATATGTTTGACCTCAAAGTTATGCATTCCGTCCTCCACGAACTTGAAGAGGAGCGCGGAATCCCAAAAGAAAAAATCATCGAAGCTATAGCCGCTTCTCTTGCCACTGCCTATAAAAGGGAGTACGGCAAGAAGGGGCAGATTATTCGCGCCACCTTCAACCCGCAAACCGGAACGGTAGAGTTCTGGCAGGTAAAGATCGTGGTTGATGATACGCGTGTTCGAATTCCAGACGAGAATGAAGAAGCGCGCACGGAAGAGGAAATCGCCGCCGATGAGCGTATTAAATACAACCCCGACCACCACATCATGATTGAGGACGCTCGAAAAATTAAAGGCGAAGTCGCTTTGGATGACGAGATCGTCTTTCCCCTTGAGCCAAAAACCGATTTTGGCCGTATTGCCGCGCAAACCGCGAAGCAAGTTATCATTCAAAAAATTCGCGAAGCGGAAAAAATTTCTGTTGTTGGAGAATTCGGCGCCCGCGAGGGAGAAATTGTTACGGGAACCGTACAAAGAATCGAACGCGGAACTATTTATATAGACCTCGGCCGTGCTACTGGTATTCTCCCCTACGAAGAGCAGATTCCTGGAGAGAGGTATCGCCAGGGAGAAAGAATCCGAGGATACCTCTTCTCGGTTGAAGAGCGTCCGAGAGGAGTCTTCCTCCGACTTTCCCGCTCTCACCCGAAGTTTCTTGAAGAGCTCTTCAAACTTGAAGCTCCAGAACTTCAAAGCGAAGTCGTTCAAATTAAAGCAATCGCCCGCGAAGCCGGCTCTCGCTCAAAAATCGCCACCTTCTCCACCGACCCTCACATCGACCCGGTTGGTTCTCTCGTTGGACAACGCGGAGTGCGCGTCAATACCGTCTCAAGCGAGCTCGGCGGAGAAAAAATAGACATTATTGAATGGTCCGAAACTCCGGTGAAATTCATCGAAGATGCTTTATCCCCGGCAAAAATCCTCTCGGTCTCCCTCCATGAAGGAGGGGAACGTCAGGCCACCGCAACCGTCGCGGAAGATCAGCAGTCTTTGGCTATCGGAAAAGGAGGACAAAATGTTCGCCTTGCCGCCAAACTCACCGGATGGCGCATCAACATTGTCTCCTTCAAGGGAGAGAATGTCGCCTCAACCGACGGAGAAAGTGTGCAGATAATAGAGGAGAAGAAAATAGAAGAGAAGTTAGAAGAAAAAGCAGAGGCTCCAAAAGTTGCTCCGACGGAGGAGTAATTTTCTCTCATCACTTTTTCTTTTTTTCCTTCCGACTTCCCCAATTCTTAATACTTACTTCTCACTTCTTACTCCTTGATACTTACTTCTTAATTCTATATTCTTACCCGCATGAATTTACTTCACGATATTTCTTCAGGCTCTGCTTCGAAGATGAATGTCATTATCGAAATCAACAAGGGATCGAAAAATAAATACGAGATTGACAAAGAAACCGGTCTCATCGCTCTTGATCGAGTCGCACACACCTCTCAAGATTTCCCATTTGACTACGGCTTCGTGCCTCAAACCCTCTGGGATGACGGAGACGCTCTTGATGTTATTCTTTTAACCACCCACCCCCTTCTTCCAGGAATTTTAGTTCGCGCACGGCCAGTGGCCATTATGAAAATGATTGATTCCGGCGACGGCGATGACAAAGTCATCGCCGTTCCCTGTGACGACCCGCGATGGAAGGAGGTAAATGATCTCAAAGATATTAACCCCCACACCCTTAAAGAGATGGAACATTTCTATTCCACCTATAAGAACCTTCAGAAAAAGGAGGTAAAAATCCTCGGATTTGAAGGCAGAGAAAGCGCCGAAAACGCTTTCGCCAAGGCCAAAGAGCTCTACCAGCAAAAGAGAAAGTAGAGAAGCAGAAAAGAAATATCCACAATATCAACAAGAACCCCTGCCTATGGCAGGGGTTCTTGTTGTATAATACCCAGGCCGAATACGACGATTCGCGCGCTTTAATTTTTTAGCATTAGTATTATTTATTAATTTATGAATCAAATATCACTCTACACACAAGAAGTGGTCATTCAAAAAATGCTCGCTCTTCTTGTTGCGGGACTCATTGCTTTTGGCGCTTTGACTCTCGCCACTTCAGTTCGTGCCGAAGAAACTGACGGTACTTCCGGAGAAGCTCCGGCTACCACAGAAGCTTCAAAATCCCCTCTTTATGAGCAAGTGAATCGGCCTCGAGCGGAACTTCGAAAAGATGTCCAAGGAATCCGCAAGGACGCCATGGAAGAACGCCAAGGAATCCGCAAAGAAGGTCGTGACGATATCAAAGCCATGGCCTCAACCACCCGTGGAGAAATGATGGAAAAGAGAGGGGAAAGAAAAGATACTGTTACACAAGCTCGAAAGGATGGGACCATCGGCACCGCTGAATTCCTCAAAGCCATGGCCGAAAACCGAGGAGACATAAAACAAATCCGAGATGACCGCCGAGAAGCCGCCAAGACCGAATGGCACGATATCCGCTCCAGACTGGCTTCAACCACTGATGAAGCAGAGAAAAGAATCTTTGCAAAGCAACTTGAGACCAAAAAGCGAATTGTTGAAGCTCATGGGAAAAAAGCCCAAGAACAATTAAACGCCGCCGTTGACCGACTGAAGAAAATTGCCGACCGCATTTCCTCTCGTCTCGATAAAGCACAAGAAAAAGGGAAAGACGTTACTTCCCTTCGAGTAAAGCTTGATGCGGCAAAGGTAAAAATTACCGAGGCGAAGACGGTTATAGACGCGCTTTCGGGAATTGTTTCGGAAGTCGCCGATATGGATAACCCGGCAGAGGGAAAGCAAAAACTTGAAGACGCCTTCAAGGCCGCCCGAGAGAAGATAAAAATGGCACACAAAGCGCTCGTTGACGTCACAACTTCACTGAAAGGTCTTGGCTCCATCGCGAACTCCAACCCAACAGGAGCTCCTGCTAGTACGAGCACCACACAAGTTCCCGCCTCAACTGATACCACCGAAGGATCAACAAATAATTAATAATCTTAGAAGGAATATATGAACGAAAATAATAATGTTGTCGACTTAAGCGGGCAAATGGGGACTCCTCCCGCTCCCCAAAAAGATGGCGCCGGCGCTGTCGTTGGAGCCATCATCGTCATTTTGGTTATTGTTCTTGGCGCCCTCTATTTCTGGGGCAAAGAGTTCAATAAGCAAACCGGGGTTACTCTTCCCGTAACCGACACAATACAGGACGAAGCCCAGAATGCTGAAGCTTTGATACTAAACGCTACGGACACCGCCACCGAAGCTTTAAAGAATCAAGGAACTTCTGACGCGGCGAAAGATATCGAGGCCGATCTCAAGGCTACCGATTTGAATTCCGTCGGAGATACCGGAAACATCAAAGCCGAGCTTGGGATATAGGAAAAGAGAGAAGTAAGAAGATAGAAAAACAGCACGAGCCCGCGATAGCGGGCTCGTGCTGTTTTTGATTCTGAAACAATTTTTGTTTTAACAAAAAATTCCGCTGTGAGCAGGCTTCAATCCCAACAAAGACGTATAATATACTATAGTATATTATACGTCTTTGTTGGGAGGGAATTTATGAGAAAACCTCGTTCGCATCCACGAGAATCCTTGGTATTTTGGAACTTCTCTGATATACAAGAGTCCTTATGAAAGAAGAAAAAGAACACGGCCACGAGCACACAGATGGGCATCGCCATACCTATCAGAATGTTTCGATAAAGAATCTCCCTGATTCGGAAATTGAGATTGAAGCCGAAATCGGGGCGGAAGAATTCGAAAAATATTGGGTACCGGCTCTTACAACCTTTACTCAATTGGCCGAGCTTCCAGGATTTCGCCCGGGAAAAGCTCCGGAGAAACTCGTGCTTGAGAAATTCGGAGAAATGAAAATTCTGGAAGAGGCCGCTGAAATGGCCATCGGGGACGCTTACCCTCATATTGTTTCCCACGAGAAAATAGATGTCTTGGGACGTCCTTCCGTTTCTATTACCAAAATTGCCCGAGGAAATCCTTTGATGTTTAAAGTTGTTACTGCCGTCTTCCCTGCTTTTGAACTGAAGGACTACTCCTCACACGCCAAAGAAATTGCTCTTCAGGCAGAAAAAGTTTCTGTTTCCGAAAAAGAACTTGAAGATACGATTCTTGAAATTCGAAAGAGTGTTGCTCTTCGCACCAAGACCCCACCAGAAATTTCTGAAGAAAAAGGGGAGAAGAAAGAACCGGAACTTCCCGAACTTACAGATGAAAGCGTAAAGACGTTTGGAAAATTTGATTCCATCGCGGATTTCAAAGAAAAAATACAGGGAAGTATCCTGAAAGAAAAGGAGTACCGAGAAAAAGAAAAGATTCGAACAAAAATTGTTGAGAAGCTCGTCAAAGACACCGAAATTTCGGTTCCAAAAATTCTTCTTGAAGAAGAGCTTGAGCGCATGATGGCGCAAATGAAAGATGATATTACTCGCATGGGGATGAAATTTGACGAGTATGTAAAACAAGTTGGAAAAAGCGAAACAGAAATAAAAAATTCTTTCACCGACTCCGCTAAAGACAGAGTAAGGCTTGAGCTTATCTTAGGAAAAGTTGCCGACCTTGAAAAAATTGCTCCAACCGAAGAAGAAATTGAGAAAGAAACCTCTCACATCGTTGAACATCATAAAGATGCTGACCCAAAGAGAGTTCGCGCCTACATCACCCATATACTGCGCAAAGAAAAAGTCTTTGAATTCCTTGAGGGACAGAAATAAAGGTTTCTTGGGGCTCCACTTACGTCGCCAAGAGAAAAGAAAAAAGGCGCCAGAAAGCGCCTTTGTGCCGAAACCGGCATCAGTGAGTTTGAAGAGAGCTTCCCCGAAAAACTTTTCGCTTCTGCCGAAGAAGCCGAAGAAGGATGAGAATCTCGTAAAGCTCCACGAGGAACAGAAACGAAGCGGTGAAGAGGAGGGTTCGAATACCGGCGTCAATGAACGCAAGAAATTGAGTTTCGTCGGAGGGATTAAACGAGTAGAGCCCGCACACAAGAAGGACAACCCCCACGAATATCAAAAGAATCGTAGGATATCCTACCCATCGTTCAAAAATGTCTCGTCCCATGTTAAATAATCTCCCATTGAAATCCTTTAAGACCTTAGCGCATAAAGAGAGAGAAGACAACAAGAGTTTCAAAAATAGACAAGAAAAAAAGAAGCTGGTAGCATCAACTCCATGAATACCAAGAGAAATGAGCACCATAATATGATTCTTATCCCCACCGTCATCGAAAAGACGAGTTTCGGCGAGCGAGCCTATGATATTTACTCACGCTTACTTAAGGAACGCATCATCTTCCTCGGAGGCACGATTGACGACCATGTAGCCAACTCCATTATTGCCCAGCTCCTTTTTCTTGAGTCCGAAGACCCAAAGAAAGACATCTCCATTTACGTAAACTCTCCCGGAGGCCACGTCACGGCGGGACTCGCCATTTTAGACACCATGAACTATGTAAAGCCTGATGTTTCGACCGTCTGTGTTGGTATCGCCGCCTCCGCCGCCGCGGTTATCCTTTCCGCCGGAAAGAAAGGAAAGCGCTACGCTCTTCCAAATGCCGAAGTGATGATTCATCAGCCATGGGGCGGAGTCGAGGGACAGGCAACGGATATTGAAATTACCGCCAAGCACATTTTGAGAACTCGAGAGAAATTGGCAAAAATGATGGCAAAAGCAACGGGTCAGACTTTGGTGCAAGTTGAAAAGGACATTGACCGCGACTTCTTCATGTCGGCTGATGAAGCAAA
>JBBTWL010000050.1:0-2952 GCA_038062775.1 Patescibacteria group bacterium
GCTGGATATTTATCGCCGTGCACACACATTCCTTCGAGCTTCCTAAATTTCCGCACGGACAAGGGTTTAGGGCGGCGACAAAAATAAATCGTGCAGGAAAGGTGCTACTTCCCTTCGAACGCGAAAGAGAAATTTTCCCTTCTTCGAGCGGTTCACGGAGAGATTCAATGACACGCCGTTCAAATTCCGGAAATTCATCTAAGAAGAGCACCCCGCGATGGGCTAAAGTAATTTCTCCGGGACGCAGATTCGCTCCTCCTCCCACAAGCGCCGCGTAGGAAGAGGTGTGATGCGGAGAACGAAATGGAGGACTTGAAATAAGCCCGCGCTCTTCGAGAACGCCATTTATAGAATGTATGGCCATAACTTCAAGCATCTCCTCAAAAGAGAGAGGGGGGAGAATGGAGGGAAGAGCGCGGGCGAGCATGGTCTTCCCCGTTCCGGCGGGTCCTTCGAGGGAGAGGTTGTGTCCTCCGGAGGCGCAAATAAGAAGGGCTCGCTTTCCAAATTCTTGTCCGCGCACGGAGGACACATCGTATTCATAATCAGTTTCTTCTTCAAAAATTTCCGTGCGGGGAGTTTCTTTGAGAGAAAATTTTTCTTTTTCTCCCCCGTCTCTTTTTTTACCTTTTCGTAAATGTCTTAGAATTTCTTCTGCCGTTTTGGCTCCAAATATTTTTATTCCATCAATCACCGCCGCTTCTTTGGCATTTTCTTCGGGGAGATAAACTTCAGTGAATCCTTTGTTTCGCGCTTCGAGTGTTATGGGAAGCGCTCCACGAATAGGGCGAAGTTTCGCATCGAGCGAGAGTTCACCAAGAAAAAGTTTTCCTTCCGGATTAAACGAGATTTCTCCGGTTGAGAGGAGGTAGGCGAGCGTTATAGGCAAATCAAAAATCGCCCCTTCTTTTTTCAAAGATGCGGGAGCGAGAGAGACCGTAATTTTTTGATTGCGGGTTTTCGGAGAGCGGAACCCTAAATTTTTTATCGCCGCCGAGACGCGGTCCTTTGCTTCTTCTACGGCTTTGTCCGGAAGACCAACGATGGAAAATGAAGGAAGCCCTTTGAAGGAGTCTACTTCAACATCAACGATATGAGCTTTGAGGAGGAAGGTTTGGGCGCTTTGTACTTTCGCAAATCCCATTCTTGTTTTTATTGGTTTTTATGTTCAGCGCAGGTTTTGGCGGGGGGGTTTATTTCTAGTCGGGCTTCTTCTATTTCTTTCCCGCACACCAAACATTTTCCAAAAGTTCCATTTTTCACTCTTTCGAGAGCCTCTTTGACTTCGTTGTAGCGGATTTCAAGCTGTTTGAGGATGGCGGTGTTTCCTTCAAGTTCGGTGATGGAATCGGCAATTTCCATTGGGTCCGATGGGTCGAGGTCGGTATCTTTTGCTTCAGCCTCCCAGTCTTTCGGGTTTTCAGGATTAATGCGCCCGACGCTGTGGAGTTCTTTTTCGAGGAGTGAGAATTCTTCTTGAAGTTTTTGCTTTGCGGTTTCAATATTCATAGTGGAAGTATACCAAAGTCTTTTCCTTCGCAAACTATTGTACCACTTGAGCGGAATTGAGTCGTTCGGCAACGGTATGTAACGTATCTTCGTTTGGGGCAACGATGAGATTGTTGTTTGAGAAGGCGTATATAAGAAGGGTCTCTCCATCGTCTCTTGTTTCCACCCGGGCGTCTCTATTTTTTACGACTCTGTCACTCCATGGGAAGAATGTCCCTTTCGTTGTGGAAGCGCTGGTTGGGTCAAAGTCCGTTCTTGCTCGAAATATCTGCCCGATGTCATAAGAAAGAGTGCGCTCCCACGAGAGCATGCCGGAGTAGACGGCTTCTTTATCTTTCGCGCCAATAACAATGAAAGGTCTATTCCCCGAAGGGGTGGCAATCATTCCGTAGAAAATCATTCCACTGTTTCGCTTCAAATCTGAAGGAGTCCGTGCTTGGAGCACATCAAAAAGATCAAAAATACTGGCCGTTACTTCTCCCCCGTCCGCCCCTCCTTTCGTCAAAGAAAATTCGGTGATAGCTCCCGGTTCGGATGGAATACTTTCTGTGATAGTTTCAAGATCGCGGAGAATGATGTCGCGACTCTTTCCTTCGAGAGAAATATTTTTTACTTCTCGGGAGAGAAGGAGAATGTCTCGAGAAGGAGGAGTGGTATCCTCCGGAATTTTTCCAAATTTGGTTCCGAAGTAGTAGAGAGCGAAGACTCCGCTTCCGATGAGAAAAATTCCGGCAAAAATTCCAATGGTTTTCAAAAAATCTCCACTCCATCTTCTCACGGCATAAGTCTCCTCTTTTCCCAAAGAAGGATTTTTTTTATCAAACTCCGCCGCGGCAATGGAAGAGATAGTCGCTCCCTGCTTCATGGCACGGTTGACGTCGTCTTGAAAGGTGTGCACTCGTGGAACGGCGGACTCTTTTTTTATCTGTTCGGCAAAGCGCTCCCCTATGGTCGGCGCCGACTCTCTGGGAGCTTCTCCTCGTTGGGGGGCTTTCAGAGAGGAAGTTTCATTCTCGAATTTCTGTTTGAGCAGATCGCTCATGTGAAAAACTTTGTTGTTGGAGGAGGGGTCCTTTCCTTTCTTCTTCTCACTATCCAAGAGGATTTTTTTGAACGCGCTGTTTGGATCGCTGTAGGGCATAGAGAAAATTGTATGATACTTTCGCCTTCTTTCAAAAATTCTGGTGTAGGCTCTTGCGGTAGAAATCACAGAGAAACGACCAGGAAGCGATTGGTATACTAAAACATCATCCGCCTGCCCGAACAAATTGCGTGACGTCCGATGTCACGCAATTTGTTGTGCCTCTGTTTAGGGTACGAGACTTCCACCATGCGTTTGGAAAGATTAATAGTTCCTTTCCTCTCCTCTCCCGTCCGGCTCTTCATTTCTCGAGACTTGGGTGGGGAGGGATGTCTTCTCCTCATCAAAATTTTCATTCTTTC
>JBBTWL010000051.1:0-9836 GCA_038062775.1 Patescibacteria group bacterium
AAGAGATTATTTACAAGACTCTCTTGGGAAGGCGCTTATGGTCTCAGTATTTTTGACAATAGGTTTTTTGAATATTTCAAATGGGCCTGAATATCTCGCACAGGCCTCTCCCCAAGCGGGAAATTGGGATGGGTGGATAAAACTTTCAAGCCCCGCAGATAATTGGGGGATGAAACTTGACACCAACAGAACTTTTGTTGGGTTCTCCTACGGAGGATCCGCTGAAGACGGGGGGGCAAGTCCAAGTGACCCGAAAACTCACGTCATCGGCTGGATTTCTTGGAACTGTGCAGATATTGGAACCTGTTCAGGTCTTGACGTTGAATACAAAGTTGAGCTTCCGGGCGCTCCGATAGTAGATCTTACCGGCCCGGGAACGATTGAGTACGGTGACACCGCAACACTCAACTGGAGTCTTTTGGGGGCCGAATCTTGTGATGGCACGAGCGCGGACAACGCCGATTGGGACACGCAAGTCTTTGGATTTGCGGACGGAGCTCATACTTGGACTTCCCCAACAGGACTTACCACCAACCCCATTCTTTTCACCCTAACTTGCTCAAACACCGTCGGTCCTACTACCGATTCAGTTACGGTCAATGTGAGGGCCTTTACTCTTGCCCTTACTCCAGCCACCGTCCTTACTTTCACTCGCTCTACTTCTCTCATTTCCGATTCAGATACGAGTCATAGTATAGCGATTACTCCTTGGGGATCCTTTGGGAACGGAGGAGAGATTATTACTTTTACTTGTACCGGTCTTCCCTCCGGAGCAGAATGTTATTTCAATGGTAACAGGGACACTCTTACGATAAGCTCGTTTGGGACACCAGTTGCTCTTCAGGTTCGAAAAATTTCAAGGCTTATTTCTTCGGATGTTAACTTTACTGTTTGGGGAACAAGCGATACGGGGATAGCGGTCCCGATGACCGTTACTCTTCGCCCTACCGGAAGTACCTTTAGGCCTCCGAGAATTAAAGAAGTAGATTAGTTCCCCTTCTTGGCTAGTGATACGGATGTCCGACCTCCGTGCCAATCACACAAAGGACAGTCCTTGATATCAAGGACTGTCCTTTGTGTTCGGTATTGATGAGGAAGATTCCCGCGATTCTTGATACTTTCTTCTTGATTCCGTCCACAAGGTTGACTCCTCTTCCTTATTTGCTATTCTTCCCTACGCACCGCCAAGCGGTGCTGTTTTCTTACTAGTGTGCAAACACCTCATAGTTCTACACATGAGGTGTGCACAAAAATGAGAATCGGCGGAGGCCGATACTTCTCTAGGAAAACAGCCACGGTTCCGTCCCGAGTGCTCCCACAGGCTTTCCTTGTGGGAGCACGAGTTGGCGGACTGAATTTACAGCCATGTCCCGATCACTCAAAAAAGGTCCCTTTGTGGACGAAAAATTGCTCAAAAAGATTTCTGGCAAACGTCCGCTTGAAGCGGGGGTTATTAAGACGTGGGCGCGTCGAAGCCAGATTTCGCCAGAAATGGTCGGTTTTACCTTCGGAGTTCACAACGGACGCTCCCACATTGAGGTCTTGGTTTCTGAAGATATGGTCGGGCATCGGCTGGGAGAATTCTCTCCGACTCGAAAATTTGTGAAGCACGGAGGAAAGATGCAGAAGGAAATCGAGCAGAAGAAGAAGGAGGGGGAAATTGCCGCCGCCCAAGCCGCGAAAGCTCCCGCTCCCGTTGGAGCGAAGAAGTCGTAGAAAATAACGGAGAAGCTCAAGTATATTTTCTTGACCCAGTGAAATAAACATGTTGAATCATCGCCGACAATTTAATGTAAGAGATACAAATGGATTTCCTACAAAATCCGAGGTTTTTATTCCACGGGGTGGAGATTTTCAAAATCTCGCTTCCGCTCGATAAGAAAATCATCCATGAAAGCCACCCTCAAAAACTTGCGATATTCTCCCCAAAAAACTCGCCTGGTCACGAACTTGGTGAAGGGAAAGAGTGTTTCAGAAGCCCTGGTTATTCTTTCTCATTTACCGAAGAAAGCTTCACTTCCCGTAAAGAAGCTTATTGAATCGGCTGTGGCGAATGCGAAGAATCTTTCGGGGGTTTCAAAAGACTCTCTGACCGTCAAAGACATCCGCGTTGAGAAAGGGCTCGTGCTTCGAAGAACGATGCCTCGCGCCCGAGGGAGTGCTTTTATTATCCGACGTCGGAACGCTCATATTTTTGTCGAACTTGGTTCGGCGCCGATAAAAACCATAAAAACTGCGAGCGATAAGAAAGAGGAAGGACAAAAAAAGAAACTTCGAGCTTCTTCCTCCATCCTTCAAGCGTAATAAAAATATGTCACACACCGTACACCCCTATTCACATCGACTCGGCATTATTCGGGAATGGAAGTCTCGCTGGTTTCCGGCTGGAAAAAACTACCGACAGATCTACAAGGATTTTTTGAAAGCCGACACGCTTCTTCGCTCCTATCTCGAGAAGCGTCTCCGCGGGTTTTATATGGGAGGCCTTGAAATCGAGCGCGACGCGAAGACGCTTCGTTTGGTGCTCAAAACCTCTCGCCCGGGGATGATTATCGGTCGTTCTGGCGAGGGCTCCGAAAAGCTTCGAAAAGATATTTTGGCCTTCCTCGATAAAAACAAGCTTTCTCGACTGAAAGAGCTCAAACTTGATATTGAAGAGATTCGCTCTCCAGAATCAGCCGCGAAAATCGTTTCTTTCATGATTGCCGAGGCTCTCGAGAAACGCCTTCCGTATCGAAGAGTCCTCAAGCAGACGGTGGAGAAGGTAATGGCCAACCGCGATGTTGTCGGAGTTCGCGTTATGCTCGCTGGACGTCTCGGCGGAACCGATATCGCCCGAAGTGAGGAATTGAAGCGGGGACGAATTCCCCTCCAAACCCTTCGAGCGGATATTGATTTCACGAGAGAGCGAGCGCATCTTCCGTATGGAGATATTGGGATTAAGGTATGGATTTACCGCGGAGAAGTCTTTGCCGAAAATAACAAGAATCAAAGGAACCGAAGTTCCCAGAGTTCTCAAAATTCTCGGGGACGATAATTTTTCATACGCTCTTAAATTTTTTATTGCTCCCATGTTATTCCCGAAGAAAGTAAAGTTTCGAAAGTGGCACACGATGCGCCGAAAAGCATCGCGTCTCGGGTCCGACACCAGAGGTATTTCCCTCTCTTTCGGCTCCTATGGACTGAAAGCCATGACCGCTTCTCGAGTTCGATCCAATCAAATCGAGGCTTCTCGAAAAGCCATCGCCCACTCATTGGGGAAGACCGGAAAAATTTGGATTCGTATTTTCCCTGATTTTCCCTACACAGCGAAGGCCGCCGAAGTGGGTATGGGAAAGGGAAAAGGGGACCCGCAGGGATATCAGTTTGAGGTTCGCCCGGGCCGAATTCTCTTTGAGGTCGATGGAATTCCCGCGAAAGAAGCCATGAAGGCCCTTCGAAAGGGTGCGGGGAAGCTTCCGGTAAAAACGAAGATTGTTGCTCGAGAAGAGGCCTAATAAAGAGAAAAGACTTGCAGAAACCTCATTTTTTGAGTACTGTGGCAACTCTTTTGAGCCCTCAATAGACCATGAAAGACCTTATAAAGAAAAATGATAATGAACTTGAGAATCTTCTCTCTGAAAAAAGAGAGGCTCTTCGTTCATTTTGTCTAAACCTCACGGGGAGCAAAACTCGGGACGTCAAAGAGGGAAGAGGAGTCCGCAAGGAAATTGCCCAAATTTTAACGCTCAAGAAGCAGAGGGTGTTGGGTATCTCAAAATAAGTATGTCTCAAGAAACAAAAATTTTGCGCAAGCGCCTTGTGGGGGTCGTCGTCTCGGACAAAATGAAAGACACGACGGTGGTTTTGGTGTCTCGCTTCGTGAAGCATCCGAAGTATAAGAAGTTTATGAATCGAAGCAAGAAGATGAGCGCCCATGACGTTGGAAACACCAAGAAAATAGGAGAGAAGGTCACCATCGAAGCCTGCCGACCAATTTCTAAGACGAAGCATTTTAGAGTAATTTAAGGAGCGAAGCGACTATAAATTACCATGATACAGCCACGTTCCATTGTGAAGATTGCCGATAATTCCGGAGCCAAGCTCGGACGAGTTTTTACCGTTCTCGGTGCGACTCGAAAACGCTATGCTCGCATTGGAGATTTGGTGATGCTTTCCGTTCAAGTGGCCGAGCCACGCAAGGCCGTGAAGAAGAAGGAGGTGCTTCAAGCTGTGGTCGTCCGACAGAAATCTCCCTACCGAAGAAAGGATGGTTCCTATATTCGATTTGATGAAAATGCGGTGGTAATACTCGAAAAAGGAAAGAAGGATCCGAAGGCCGGACGTATTTTTGGTCCGATTCCTCGAGAAATCGCGGAAAAAGGATATCAAAAGATAGCTTCATTGGCGCCAGAAGTCCTCTAAGTGCACATTTCATCATGAAAATCAAAAAAGGAGACAACGTTATAGTGATTGCCGGAAAGGATAAGGGGAAAAAGTCCACGGTTCTTCGAGCGTTTCCCGCTCTTCAGATGGTGATTGTTGAGGGGGTGAATATGAAAAAGAAACATACTCGTCCGCGACGCTCGAATCAAAAAGGTCAGATTGTGGAGAAACCTCTCCCGATTCATGTCTCAAACATCATGCTCATTGATCCCAAGAAAGGGAGGGGTACTCGGGTGGGAATTTCTCGAGACGGAGGGAAGAGGGTGCGAGTGGCCAAGAAAAGCGGAGCCACGATATAACCTTTTTATTTTTTGATTGAGTGTAAATAAACATATATGAAATTCCAGGGAGTAAAAGAAAAAGAGAAAGAAGCCTTCAAGGTGCTCAAGGGCGAATTTGGGTATAAAAACCCTATGCAGACACCTCGCTTGCTTAAGGCGGTGGTTTCTGTGGGTGTTGGTTCCATCAAAGACAAGAAAAAGCTTGAGCTCGTTACCAATCGCTTGGAGAAAATCACTGGACAGAAAGCATCGGTACGTGGGGCGAAGAAAGCTATTGCGACTTTCAAGACTCGTATCGGCGATACGCTCGGCTACCAAGTAACCCTTCGCGGAGGACGCATGTATGGATTTGTGGACAGGATTATCAATGTTTCTCTTCCTCGAACGAAAGACTTTCGAGGAATTCCTCGCAAAGCGATTGACCCAATGGGAAATATAACACTCGGTATTAAAGAGCACACCATTTTTCCCGAAACTTCGGACGAGGATTTGAAAGACGTGTTTGGTTTGGCAATTACTCTTGTCACGAGCGCGAAAACCAAAAAAGAGGCTGATAAATTTTTTGAATATCTCGGTTTCCCTCTCCAAAAAGCGTAATAGGTTTTCAAGGCGAGTCTTTTCGATTTCGATCCCAAGGTCCTTGGGATTTCTTGGTTTCGTCTCGCATTTTCCTTCGTTATTTATATCTCATCTTTCATACACAAATAATACGCGGTCGCGTATTATTTGTGTATGTGGTTTTTTTCTATATGGGTCTGGTAAGTCTCACAGGTCAGGCCTTTTGCTTTCGATTACCAAGGTGAGTCCTTAGCCATGGACAAGGTGAGTCCTTAGCCATGGAAGGTCTCTCCTTGGGACTGGAACTCTTTCTTTTGTTTTTCCACACCTTCTTGTTTCTTTCCTTCTTTCTTTGTGAGATACTCTTTACCGAAAGCAGTATTTTTCACTATGAATAAAAAAATAATTTCAATTCTTCAAACTTCCACCGTCGCTCTTCTTTTAGTTTTCGCTTCTGTAGTTGTTCAAGCGGCATGGAGCAACCCATCTTCGTTTGGAAGTGATGGAACTACTCCTTGCACTCCAGGATCAAGTGTTGCTGGTTGCAACGCCTCCGAGCCGGTGAATTTGAGCCTTGCTTCTCAGAGTAAAAATGGGACTTTTACTGCCGTTCAAGGTCTTTATTCTTGGAATGTAGAAGCCTTAGGTGGTGCTGATCCAAACATCAAGTCCCCGAAGTTTTGTATTGGCGCAAGTTGTATAACTGCGTGGGATGACCCTATTGTGGGTGGTGGTGGTCCAGGGGGAAGTGGTGATATTACTGGTGTGACTGCCGGGACAGGCCTAACAGGAGGTGGCATGGCAGGTGATGTGACGCTCACCGCCGATACAACATATCTTCAGAGAATAATTACGGGGACATGTCCAGCAGGACAATCTATTCGCATAATTGCTACAGATGGGACAGTGACGTGTGAAATTGATGATGGACAAACAGCAAGTGTATCTGGAAGATCTTGTAATCCTCCCAGAAATGGCGTTGGCGACTGCCCTCTAGTCGCGGGAGCTGATTTTTGCTATCTCTCAAGAGTTTATGCTGATGATGGAGGCGGCGATGTGAACGGATTTCAATGCTATGTTGTTAATACGGCTACTGGTTGGCGGTTACAGTCAAGTTCAAATGGAGCTACCGTCAATTGTGAAGCAATTTGTGTTACTCTCTAGAAATATTTTTCTCGTGATCTTAGTTGCACATACTTACAACTATGCCTCCAGAGCAAATAAAACTAGAGCAACAAGTGCAACCATTCTCGAAACGTTTCATCACCCTTACAGGACTTTTCCTTATTGTCGCCATTGGTGCGCACTTATTCTTGCGACTGGGTAATCAATCAAAACCTACTGGAGAAGTAGTCTTCTCCTAAGGTCGGACCTATGTACATAGGTCCGACCTTAGGAGAAGGTGTATACTGTATTTGCAATGTCCAGGGGAATACCTTTCGCGATCGGTGAGTATTACCACCTCTATAATCGTGGAACCGAAAAAAGAGATATTTTTCTTAATACTCGCGATTATGAACGGTTTCAGAAATCGCTCTATTTGATGAATGGAACAAAGAATATTATCTTCCGGGAACTTACAGAAAAAGATCATTACGCTATTAATGTTGGAGAGTGGCTGGTGTCTATTGGTTGTTACTGTTTGATACCAAATCATTTTCATATTCTGGTTCGCGAAAAAACCGAAGGAGGGATTTCACAGTTTATGAAAAAAGTAGGGACAGCGTACTCGATGTATTTCAATATTCTTAACAAAAGGAATGGAGGTTTGTTTCAGGGGAAGTTTAAAGCAAAACATATAAACAAAGATGAATATCTCAATTATCTTTACGCTTACATCCATCTGAATCCTGTTAAACTCCTTGAGCCGAGGTGGAAGGAGTTTGGTATAAAAAACTTCCAAAAGGCGAAGAAATATCTTCAGAATTTCCCCTTTTCTAGTTATCAAGACTATTTCGAGTCGGTGAATCGTCCAGAGGATTCTATTCTAGAGAGGGAAGCTTTCCCGGAGTATTTCGAGGACTCCACTTTTGATGCTCTTATAGAGAATTGGCTTCTCTATAAAAATACATAGGTCGGACCTATGTAAACGGACCTATGTAGATGTAGAATCTTCTATTTTTTGGGGGCCTAAAATAAAAATAGGGCTTCAGATGTGTATCGGGGAGAGGTTTGACACCAAGGGGCTTTCTGGTGGTATTTTGCGGACAAGCTTTTCGTACTGTGAACTATAACCCCCTTCTTCCAATTTTCATATACAATACAAAAGAAGCCATGGGGCTCATTTTGTATTGTATATGAAATATTGAGAGTGGCGGGGGTTCCATAATTCACAGTAAATTTACGATAAGGGTTTTTTGCCAATGGGAACAAAGTTTTTGCATGAATTTCCCCAATAAAGATAATAAAGACAACAAAGACGTATAATATACTATAGTATATTATACGTCTTTGTTGTGGGTGAAATTAAAGATGATTACCCTTTGTCACTCTATGTGGTTAACCGTACGGGCGTTTGACACCAAAGGGCTTTCTGGTAGTATTTTGCCCACAAGCTTTTTGGAGCTTTTTTGTTTTGAGGCCTCTGCGAAGCGGGCTTCAAAACAACCCCGTGGAATATTTTACGGGGTGAAGATTTTTCGACTCGCTTCGCTTCTGAAAAATCATTCATGGCAAAAACCTCTACTATTGTACGCAGTACGAGACCTCCGAAGTTCGCTTCGAGGGTGGTTCGCCGCTGTTTCAAATGTGGTCGAAAGCGAGGATATATGAGAGATTTCGATCTCTGTCGAATATGCTTTCGTGAGCTGGCCAATGACGGGCTTATTCCGGGAGTCAAAAAATCATCATGGTAGGAGACCCTATTGGAGACTTTATAAATCGTTTGACGACTGCCCAGATGGCAAGGAAGGAGAGCGTGTCTCTTCCTTTTTCTAATTTGAAGTTTGCGGTGGCGGAGGTTCTCAAAAATGAGGGGTTTGTCGCTACGGTAGAGAAGAAAGGAAAGAAAGTGAAAAAACTTCTCGAAGTAACCCTTATTTATCAAGATGGAGGGAAACCGCAGATTACGGGAGCAGAAAGAATCTCACGGCCTTCTCGAAGACTCTATATGAGAGCTTCCGAAATTCGTCCGGTGAAAAACGGATACGGAATGCTCGTCCTCTCGACCCCAAGCGGAATTTTGAGTGGCGGGGAAGCAAAAAAACAAAATGTCGGTGGAGAGCCTCTCTTTAAGATTTGGTAATTTTTAAAATCTCATTTCGCTCAATTAAGTAAGAAAATCAACCATGTCTCGAGTCGGCAAACAACACATCACCATCCCTCCAAAAACGGAAGTCATCCTCTCCGAAGGCAGAGTCTCTGTAAAAGGTCCTCACGGGGAACTTACTCGCGCTCTTCGGAGTGAAATCGCTCTCGCGGTGGTCGATGGAGCGGTGACTTTTACGCCGACGGTCGAGAATAATTTTGCGAAAGCATTGTGGGGAACCTACGCCTCACATGTGGCGAATATGGTGAAGGGAGTGAATGAGCCATTTAAGAAAGAGCTTATTCTCGAAGGCGTTGGATTTAAATGGGAAGTTGCAGGAGACTCCATTACGCTTGCACTTGGATTTTCACATCCGGTGAAAGTACAAATTCCGGCAGGACTTACGGTAAAAATTGAAAAAGGAACGATGACGATTTCTGGCATCGACAAAGAACAGGTCGGAGGTTTTGCGGCATCCATTCGAGCGCTGAAGAAGCCGGAACCCTACAAAGGAAAGGGAATTCGCTATGTTGGAGAGGTTATCCGCCGAAAGGAAGGAAAGAAATCTGCCTAAATCTTTTTTCTCTATTGATATCGATATTATGAAACAGATTAAAAACAAAAAAGTCATGCACCGAGAGCGTCGGAAGAACCGCATTCGCTCTCATCTTTCTGGCTCCCTTCAGTGCCCGCGCCTTTCGGTGTTTAGATCGAATCAGTTTATTTATGCCCAGCTCATCGATGACGTGGCGGAAAAAACGTTGGTTTCGGCCTCTTCGGTAAAGGAAGCCAAAGGCACTCCGGTTGAGAAAGCCAAGAAGGTCGGAGAGGAAGTGGCAAAGCTGGCCGTGGCGAAGAAGATACAAAGAATAGTTTTTGATCGAGGAGGCTATCTCTATGCGGGTCGCGTCAAGGCCTTGGCTGAAGGGGCTCGAAGCGGGGGACTTCAATTTTAACTCGAGTTTTAATTTTTAATATGCCCAAAGACACCAAACAAGAAGAAATACAGAAAGAGCTCCTTTCTGAAGAGGTCAATCTTGAAGCTGTCCCTGAAGTTTTAGTTGGGGGGTTGGCCGAGGAAGTTGTTTCTTCAGAGGCTCTTCCGGTGGCAGAAGTAATCGTCTCGGAACTTCCCATTGTTGCTATTCCTGTTGCTATTCCTGAAGCGACAAATTTTCGACGCGGAGGCGGAGGAAGAGGAGGAATGCGCGGAGGAGACCGACGTGGCGGGGCTCGGAGAACTCGCAGAGACGAACGCCCTCGATCAGAATTTGATCAAAAAATGCTCTCTATTCGAAGGGTTGCGCGGGTGGTCGCGGGAGGAC
>JBBTWL010000052.1:0-6883 GCA_038062775.1 Patescibacteria group bacterium
CCCGGGGCTGGTTTTTTTGTTTTTCCATATATATGTCAAGGTTCAACCTTGACACTACTTCGCTCTTTTCAAAATTGGATCGAGATAGACTGACTTGAGTTGCTCATAGGGGTAGGCTCCGGGAATCGTATCAAGCACTTTTCCCGTTTTCGTTTCAACAATGAGGGAGAAAGGAGTTCCTTCGACTCCGGCCCTTCGACCATCTTCAAAATCGGCCGTAACGATGGCTTCTGATTGCCCGGTTTCCATACAAGAATTAAAAGCGATTTTGTCTAAGCCAATTTGTTCGGCAAATTTTGGAAGGAGAGCTAAGTCGAGCCCGTCATTCGAAGGGGTCGCAACGAAGATGGCATCAAGATAATCCCAAAATTGAGCGCTTCCCCCGACGATGCTCGCGCACTCCGCCGCCGCGGATTCTTTCTTGGCTTTGCTGTGAAGCGCTTCAATGGGGAAGTGGCGGTATACCCAAGCAACTTTCCCGTCTTTCCCGTAGATATCCATGACTTGCTTCATGGTCTCATGAAAACGCTTACAGAATGGGCATTCGGTATCGGAATATTCGATAATCGTAATGTCGGCATTCGGATTTCCACGGATGTGATCTTTGGGAGATATGGCACGGAATTTTATATCCCCAAGAGAGGCAGTCTGTGTCCCTTTCTCTGCGAGTTTCGTCTTCGAACTTCCCGTGTAGAGTACCGCTCCCGCAATGATAAGCCCGGCAATAATGATGGCTACCGGAATGCTTAAATTTTGTTTTTTACGTGCTGGTGGTGGCGTTTCGTCCATATATTTTCTAATTTTTCTTAAGTATAACACTTCAGGAAAAGCACACCAAATACTCATGTGAATATGCTAGTATCCTTGGTGTCGTGACTTTTTTTGATGGCCTTATTCTGGGTTTGGTGCAGGGGCTTACGGAATTTCTTCCGGTATCTTCCACTGGACACTTGATTCTTGCCCGAGAGTTTTTTCATATCGGTGAGACAGATGGCCTTGCGGTTGATGCGGTGTTACAACTTGGGACCGTGCTGGCTGTCCTCCTTTATTTTCGGAGTGACTTATGGAAAATTTTTCAAACATTTCTTCAATTTCTTTTTCGAAAGGAAGTGGATTCAAAAGAAAAAACCCTCCTTTTTTCCATTTTTTTTGGAACCATTCCTGCGGTAATTTTTGGACTTCTTCTCGAAAAAAAAATGGAGGTGGCTTTTCGAGATGATTTTCTGGTAGCCATCATGCTTATCTTCGGGAGCATTCTTTTTGTGATTGCTGAAGCGTGGGGAAAACAAATGTCGACTCTGACCATCAAGAAAGGAATAGGCATCGGATTTTTTCAGTGTCTCGCTTTGCTTCCTGGGGTATCTCGTTCAGGAGCGACGATTTCCGGAGGACTTCTCCTTGGATTATCTCGGGAAGAGGCGGCGAGATTTTCTTTTCTCCTCTCTTTTCCCATTATTGCCGGCTCGGGGCTACTCAAGCTCAAAAGTCTTTTCTCTCTCGGACTTTTAAGCTCAATTGGAGCACCACTTTTTTTGGGATTTATCACCTCTTTTCTTGTCGGGCTTCTGACTATCGGGTTTCTGCTTCGTTTTTTGAAAACCCACTCCCTCATTCCTTTTGCTATTTATCGAACCGCGCTGGCTTTCGGCATTCTTCTCTTCGCACTCTAACTTCGGCACCCCTTCTTTTTTACGGTTTTTTATGGTTAACTTTCGTGAGGTACTTTGAACACGTTTGAACACGTAGGGAATGAATGATAGAGGCCTATGCCTGAAGGGGAGGGTTCATGAACATAGCTATGTCGGCCAAGAAGCCTGGGGTTATCCTTGGGTTCGTTGGTGGGATCCTGATCGGAAGTTTCGGGCTTCTCTTAGTGGCAGGATCCGTCGTCTATTTTTTCTCCAAAGAGGCCCGAAAAACTCGGCGAGTGAAACAAGCAGAGTGGGTTTCTCACAAAAATGAATGTTACCGCCCCACCGCCACTGAACTGGTCGAGAAAGCGAATCGTGGAGAACGTTCAACCCCGCGAGAGATTCAGCTCTTCAGAGGTCTCTGCCAAGATGGTCTCATTGTGTGGAGTGAATCAAACAGGCGCCATGAAATCGTTTCTCTTCCGAAAGAAACGGAAGAAAAGGTTCCGCGACGTCATCTCCGTTTGGTGGGGTGATCGTGTTTCTCTTTTTGTGTGTAGTTCCCGTATAAGCGTCGCTTATGCGGGAATTTTGTTTGGTGGTATTATTTCAACAGTTTGTCTATTCAGTTGGAGCAAAATTCACTGGAGGTTTTCCCATGAAAATAGCGCTGGTAGTTATTCCTCTCTTTTTTCTTTGTCTCGTCTGGGGTCTTTGGGAATATCGAAAAAGAATACAGCTTCAGAAACAGAACGCTGAACTCGCAGAAATATGTAAAGTTCTGCACAAAATTCTTGTTTATGGAGAAGGAAAAGAAAGTGATCCATTCCTTCTTCTGACCCCTAAAGAGCGGACACTGTATGATGAGTTTAGAAAGACCCATGTAATGGTAAATATAATAGGAATGGGCGGGAGACGTTTTCAAATTCCGATTGGGTTTGCTGATGAGCTTCGCAAAATGACCTCTTGAAACCTCTCTTCAGCATATGAAGAGAGGATTTTCTCTGGGCTTTCTCGTCTCTCTTGTTTCTTCTGCCCCTTCCGCCTTTTGGGAGGTTTGGGGGGAGATATTTGGATATTTACAGCCCGTAAGGCACACACAAATAATACGCCATGGCGTATTATTTGTGTGTGCGTGGTTTGAAGAGTGAAATTAAAAAGGGAGGGAGAAGGTGAGGGCGTTATTTTCTTTTTTATCCCACCCTGAAGTATTGAGTGGAATTTCCATAAGCTTTCCCGCCTCCTTATATTTGAGTTTCTGGTTTTTTAAAGCATACTCGTAAATTTCTTTGGTGATTTTTACGTCCTCAAGACAGTATTTTCTAATGGATTCAATATCTCCTTTCTTCCACCACTCAATAGCCTGGAGTCCGTTTCCAAGTTTCTTTTTTCCAAGGGTTCCTTCCGCAATCTGATTGAGACTTATGCGCCGCCCCAAGACTTCAGAGATTTCTTTCAAGAGGTCAAGATGGGGAATTTTGGAGAGAGTGCCATGGTAATACTTATTGAGAAGCGGGAGGTCGAAATGTTCCGAATTGTAGCCAATGAGAAGATCGGCCCTTTCAATGATGGGCCAGAGTTCTGGAAGCTCTTCGAGGAGGAACCCTCGGTAGGAATCGGAATCCGAGTCATATATCCCAACAAGAGAAATGTCGAGGAGGGAAGGGTCGCGACTTCCAACGTCTTGAAAAATATTTCTGGTTTCAATATCAAAAACAACCTTGCGCATAAAAGATAGAGATAAAAAGGGAGGAATTATTTTCGTATTCTGGTAACCGCTTCTTCAAAAGAAAGTTCCTCTTCTTGTTCTGTTTCGAGGTTTTTGAGTAAGAATTTTCCTGACTCTTTTTCTTTTTCTCCAAGACAGATGAGAAATGGAATGCGGTGCTTCACGGCGCTTCGGATTTGGTCTCCCACCTTTCTTCCGGAAAAATCAATGGCGGTGTTTACCCCTGTCTTTCGAAAGGCTTGGGCAGTTTTTTCCACGAAATCAATTGAAACTCCTGGGGCTTGGCAAAGAAAAAGAGAGGTGTTTGGGATAAAGGGGGGAAGAAGATTTCGAGACTTCAAAAACTCCTGAAGCATAGGGTCTCCCATGCCGAACCCCACGGCCGGGATTTTTTCTTCTCCAAAAATGGAGAGAAGATTGTCATAACGTCCACCTCCGGCAATGGCACGACGGTGGTTGGGATTCGTATCAAAAATTTCAAAGACGATGCCCGAATAGTAGTCAAAACCTCGTACGAGAGTTGGATCGAAGCGGGCATTTTGAATTCTTGAATTCTTGAGTCCAAGAAGAGTATTCTCAAGTTCAAGAATTGCCTCCGGAGCGGAAAAATTTGGGGGAGTAAGAGAGAGGAAGTCCTCCAATTCTTTTGCTTCAAAGAGGGAAATGAGGTCTTTTCCATCCTCGCCAACGATTCTCATGAAACCTGACTCGTATTCTTCTTTAGGGAGTTTGTCCCTTCGGTCGATAAGACGAGAGAGTTCTCGTTCTTTCTCTTTCGAAAGGGAAAGTGCTTCAAAGAGGGTGGAGATAATTTTTCGGCTTCCGATTCGTATAACAAAGTCTTCTTCTTTCGCTCCAAGGGTTTTAAGAATTTCCGAAGCAAGGGAGATAATCTCAACGTCGGCCTCGATATTTTCTACTCCGAAAATATCAGCATTAAATTGGAAATGCTCGCGGAGACGCCCCTTCTGTGGTTGTTCATATCGAAAAAATGTGGGAATAGAAAACCAGCGAAGGGGAAACCCAAGCTCTCGCCTTCGAGAAGCCACCATACGGGCAACCGTTGGGGTCATTTCTGGTCGAAGAGTCACTTCACGTTCTCCTCGATCGATGAAGGAGTAGCTCTGTTCGGAAATAATTTCCTGGCTTGATTTTGAGGCATATAGCTCGGTGGGCTCAATGGTTGGACCGTTGTATTCCTCATACCCAAAGCTTTCTGCCTCCTTTCTCATGGCAGAAAAGAGGTGTTTGAGGATAAAGAAATCTTCTGGGTAGAAATCCCGCATTCCTTTGTAGGGCTCCATGGAGAGTTTGTCGCTCATATACGTTTCTTGTGGGGATATTCTATACGTTCTTTCCCCTTCTTCCAAGAACATTGAACACTCGGTGTTTAGTGTTTACACAGGGTTGTAACGTACTGGTTTTCTTTAGAGAAGAATTATGCGAAAATGTCGGCATGGATACTCATGTTGGTTTACAAAAGAATTTTGAAATTGTCATGGAGGGAGAGGTGATACTCCTTTCTCTTCGTGGGAATATCGGCGGGCTTAATCTCTCCGCTCTTCACGAGTGGTCGCAAAATGTTTTTCGAAAGATAAAAGAAGAGTATGAGAAACAGGGGAAGAAGATAAAGGTACTCATGGACACAAGCGGAATCAAGGGCTATGAGCCGGAAGCATTGACCTCCCTGGCAAACCTCGTGCACGAAGATGATCAGTATGTCTATAAAACCGCGACTTTTGGTGCTAAGCCACTTATTCGTTTGGCTGAAGAAGCCGTTTTTTCTCTCTCAGGACGAGATAATTGCAAGGCGTTTATGACCAAAGAAAAGGCTCTCCAGTGGCTTGGTGAATGAAAGGTGGGCTAAGGAGGGGAAAGAAATTCTCTCTCAGTCTTGGCAGTCTTGGCAAGATTTTTAATTCAAAGGAAGCGTTTCTGAAGAAAAGCCCTTTCCATCGTCTTCAGTAATTCCCTCAACGTCTTCCTGAAGTTCTTCAACATCCTCTTGAATTTCTCCAACATCTTCTTGGATTTCTTCAACATCCTCTTGAATTTCCTCAACATCTCGGCTGACTTCTCGAAGTCTTCTCGTATTCATATTAACGGTCATTTGAATGAAAATGGCGAGATAAATAGCTTCAAGGGAGACGATAGTCGTAAGAAAAAGAAGGATGTCATTGAAATTCCATCCAAAGAAGCTCAAACTGAAGATTACGATAAAAAAGAGGGTGTGAAGAAGAATGGACTCAGGCGAGCCGATAGAACGGGTGGCACGAATGGCAATCCGCTGAAGAGAAAAGGGTTTTTTGGGCTGGTTTTTTTCCACACATCTATTATGACACAATTTCTTTCTTCTTTCAATTTCCTATTCTCGTACGTTAACCATATGGGATGACAGGGGGTCGTCATCTTTAATTTCACTCCCAACTAAGACGTATAATATACTATAGTATATTATACGTCTTAGTTGGGAAATGTATGGAAAAAGTTTCTGCCTCTCCAGTAAAATGGCTACGATGATAGCCATTTTGCTGGAAGGGTATTTTCTTCAAGAGAGCGGAGAGAAAAGTTCATTTTTTGCGCCAGCAATTTTTCTTCTATACTCCATCCTTCATCTGGACCAACGATTTCTCTACAATTTTTATTATGTCTTTCTTTGGAAGTGGATGGGGGATAAAGAAGTGGTGGATTTTCACAGGATTTTTCTTGGCGATAAAGGTATACTACGTATAAATTTCCTGGCTGTCTTGTCTGTTCACGCTCTTTTTGAATACTTCTGGGAGATATTTATGAGTACATGATTAATTCAACTCCTTCTTCAACCTTGGCTTTCAGCGTTGTTTTCCTGCTCCTCTCCGCTTTTCTTTCAATCTATTTTGCCGGGTATATATTAGCCAAAGGTCGGCGCTCACCTTCTTTGTGGGGGTTTGCTCTTACGGAAATTCTCTTCGCCTTCTTTGCCTTTGTCCTTGCCATTGAAGCGGTTCTCGATGGGTTTCTCGTCGGAGAAACGGGGTCTTTTCTTCTCACCCTTCTCTTCTTTCTTTCAGGATTTCTCTTCGCCTTCGGGGCCTCTTTCTTTGAACGACCATTCTCTCCTTCTCGTCTCCTCGTTCTTGGGTTCCTTTTCTTTCTAGGTCTCTCTTTTCCCCTACTCTGGTATTTAGATTTCTTTCATCCTCTCTCGTTTCTTGGAATCCTTCCGACAGATTTCTTCTTTTTCTCCTCCCTTGGATATTTTTATTCCCTGGTTTTGTACCAAGGCCTCTCACTTATCTTGCGCCGATCTTCTTTTGAAGATAGAAACTTGAGGCAATCCACCGTATTTATCGCGCTTTCTCTTCTTCCTCTTATAAGCGAGACGGCTCTTCTTTTTGGAGCGCCACCTTTTCTTTCTTATTTTCTTGTTCTTCACCCACTGCTTCTGTGGTATGCGCTGGTTCGCTACGAATGGTTTGGGGTCGTTTTTCATTCAAAAGATTCTATTCTTGCGGGCTCCGCGACATTTCTTTTTGGATCCCTC
>JBBTWL010000052.1:6893-25020 GCA_038062775.1 Patescibacteria group bacterium
CACCGCGTTTTTCTCGAATGAAATTTCTGGAGTATTTTCCATTCCTTCATGGTTTTTGCTTATTGTTTCTCTTCTTCTTTTTCTTTGTTTCGGAATAATTGCGTTTCGTCGACAGAGAGAATTCGATTCTATGAAGTACGAGTTTGTGAACGTGGTGACGCATAAATTCAGAACACCGCTCAGCGCTATTAAATGGGCATCGGATAATTTAAAGAAAGATATGACCAAGGATGAAAGACTGCTCTTTGCGAAACAGATCGAATCATCCGCCGATCGTCTGACCGAGATTACCAATACCCTCGTTGGAGTCGCAGAGACCGGAGACCGATATTCCTATATTTTTGTGGCGCACTCTTTTCGAGAGATTGTGGAGAGCGTCTTGGACCGTCAAGGATACAAGGCTCGCGAGAAGGGAATTGCGCTTAATATTTCTATTGACCACGATCTTCCCTCTCTTTCCCTTGATGTAAAGAAGGTTCAATTTGTAGTGGAAGTCCTTTTTGAGAATGCGGTTCGTTACTCTCCTCCTCACTCCGCTATTACCATTGCTATCTCAAGGACACCAAAAGGAGTTCTTCTCTCTGTCTCTGATAATGGAATGGGAGTAAAGAAAGAGGATATTTCCAAGATGTTTGAAAAGTTTTTTCGAAGTCGGGAAGCGACAAAAATTGATACGGAAGGAATGGGGCTTGGACTTTTCTTGGCCAAAAATATTGTTGATCGCCACGGAGGAAAAATTTGGGTGGAGTCCGATGGAGAGGGGAAGGGGGCAACCTTTCTGGTTGAGTTATACTTGAGGCCGCAAGAGTAGAGCAAAAGAAAAGGACAAAGGAAGAGGAATAGAGAAGAAGTCTAAAATCTAGGCAAGGATTCGTATTTTTCGTAAATTTATGCTCTAATATTGTTTATTTCAGAATAATTTTCTTTTTATGAAATTACCCCCCTTCTCTCTTCGAGATCTTATGGTTCGCCAAAAAGGTCTTTTTGTCCTTGGCATTCTCGTCGTAGGACTTATCTTTTTCTTTTCTGGACGCTCCAACAGTTCTTTAGAGGACGAAAGAGTGACGGTTCAAAAAAGGACACTCCAAGAGTCGACCCTCATCACCGGAAGAGTAAAGTCAGCCAATGATATTTCGATGGCTTTTGAACAAGCCGGAAGAATTTCTTTTGTGGGGAAAAGGGCGGGGATGAAAGTGTCTCCCGGGGAGGTTTTGGTTTCTATAGATTCGGGCCAGATTCGAGCTCGGCTTCTTCAAGCGGAAGCAAAACTCCAAGAGCTCAAACGCGGAAGTCGTCCGGAGGAGATCGCGGTAAAAGAGGCTACTCTTGAACAGTCCACTCAAGATTTGAATAGTGCTTATGAAAATGTTTCAGACATTGTTGCCGATGCGTATCGAAAAGGGGAGGAAGCCGTGCGTTCAAAGACTTCCTCCCTTTTTTCCGGAAATTCAACCATCGGATATCGCTCTACCGTAACGAATGCTTGTGATACTCAAGGGGTCAATGATTCAGTCGCCCTTCGCCAGAAAGCGGAAGTGGAACTTTTTTCTTGGCAGAAAGAGAATGTTTCTCTCACCACTCTCTCTCGCGAAGACCTCAAAGAAGCGCTTGAGAGGTCTTATCAACGATCAATTCTTTTCAGAGATTTTCTGGAAAAGACGGACTCGCTTTTGAAGGGAAGCTGTCTTCTCGCTGATACTTCTTATGACAGCGAACGAGCTGATATGGCGAGCGGAAAAAATGCCGTGGCAGAGGCTATCGCTTCATTAAATACAAAGAGGGGAAGCATCAATGCTTATCAGGCTACCGTGGCAAAGACTCGGGCTGACCTCGATCTTCTCCTTGCTGGTTCGAGTTTCGAAGAGACTTCGCTTCAAGAGGCCAAGGTGCTCGAAGAAAAAGAAGCTCTCCGAAAATATTCTCTCGTTTCTCCTGTCTTCGGATCTGTTTCGAAAGCAGAGGTTGAGGTTGGAGAAATTGTTTCTGCCAATACCGAAATAGTTCGCGTTATTTCCATCGGAGTTTTTTCAGTCGAGTCGAATGTTTCGGAAACGAGTATTGGAAAAATAAAAATTGGGGATCAGGCGACTATTACTCTCGATGCCTATGGTCCGGGGGTGGTCTTTACTGGAGCCGTTACTTCCCTTGATCCAGCGGCGGTTATTGATAACAATGTTCCGACCTATAAAGTGAAGGTTTCTTTTTCTGGTGTTGATGAACGCATCAAAGCGGGTATGACCGCGAATGTCTCTGTAAATACGAAAAAGAAAGAAGGAGTACTTTCTGTTCCTGCGAGGGCTCTTACGTATGTAGAGGGAAAAGAAACGATTCGAATACTAAAAGAAGGGAAAGAGATTTCTACCGTAGTGACGCTCGGTATTCGAGGAGAGAGCGGATACGTAGAAATTGTCTCGGGAGTTTCTGAAGGCGATATGATTCTGATCAAAACTTCGGAGCAGAAATAATGAAAAGAATTCATACCTTTCGATCAGTGATACGCGTAGCGTTTTTTCTCGGGATTCGTCAGATTCGTCGGGCGAATCCGTGGACGACGGTGCTTATTATTTTCATCATGGCGCTCACCTTTCTCAATCTCGTCGTGGTGAGTGGAATTCTCGTCGGGCTTATCGAAGGATCGGAGTCGGCCTATAAAGAGAAATATTCCGGAGAGATATTTATCACCAAGCCTCAAACGAAGGACTTTATTGAAAATTCACCGGCCCTTCTTTCGGTACTTGAAAATCTCCCAGAAGTGAAGGCCTACAGTCCTCGTATTCTTTCGGGGGGAAATATTGAAGCCAACTATCACAACCGTCTTATTAATGTCGCTCCAAACTCTGTTTCCGCCGGGCTCTCTGGAATTGACCCCATTCTTGAAGACAAAACCACAGGACTTTCCGAGGGGATAGTGAGAGGAATATACCTTGATCCGCTGGACAATGATGGGGTTTTGGTTGGGTCGAATCTTCTTGAACAATACAGCGTTGTTCCGGGAGATATCATCAGTCTTTTGAAAAATACAGACATTGGAAGCAAAATTCTTATTACGATCGGGGGTTCAAGCAAAGAGTACACGGTTCGAGGAATTTTAAACCTTAAGGTTGATGATATTACTCTTCGGGTATTTATGAATAAGTCGGAGCTTCGTCTTCTCTCTGGCGGACAAAATGCCAATGTGAGCCAAATTGCGGTCCGATTAAAAAATCCTACGGAAACAAGCGCGCTCTTTGTAAAAAATGTCCTTCTGGGGAATGGATTTGGAGACACGGCGAATATAAAAACGTGGATTGAAGCTCAGCCGAAATTTCTGAAAGACATTAAAGTAACCTTCGCGATTCTTGGAAACGCCATCTCTTCGATAGGGCTTGTGGTGGCGGCGATCACGCTCTTTATTGTCATCTTTATCAATGCCATCACCCGCCGCCGGTATATCGGAATTTTAAAAGGTATCGGTATCGATGAGTTCGCCATAGAACTTTCTTATGTTATCCAGTCATTTTTTTATGCCGTTATAGGAACGACTATCGGACTTATCGCCGTCTACGGTTTTCTTGTTCCGTCATTTCTCGCTCACCCGATTGATTTCCCGTTTAGCGATGGCATTTTAGTCGCGCCCATCTGACCGACCTTTTTCAAGGTTGGTCTCTTGGTTCTTACCACGATTATTGCTGGATATATTCCGGCAAAGATGATTGTGCGGAGGAATACGCTCGAGGCTATTCTTGGAAAATGACCCCTATGATAAGAGCGCAAAATATTACCAAGACGTACGTTTCAAAGGGGATTGAGACCCGAGTGCTTAGGGGTATTAGTCTTCATATTAAAAAGGGTGAATTCGTAGCCATTATGGGTCGTTCGGGAGCGGGGAAATCAACACTCTTGTATCAACTCAGTCTTCTTGATACTCCAACAGAAGGGAAGATATTTTTGTCAGACGAAGACACCTCTAATTTGAGTAACGAAGAACGAACACGATTTCGACTGCATCGCTTGGGGTATGTTTTTCAGGACTATGCGCTTATTCCTGATCTTACGGCAATAGAAAATGTCATGATTCCTCTTCTTATGCAGGGGATGTCTCAAAAAAAGGCGGAAGAGAAGTCCTTGAAATCTCTTGAACGAGTGGAGCTTTCACACCGAAAAGATAACCTTCCTTCCGAGCTTTCTGGAGGAGAGCAACAGCGCGCGGCTATCGCGCGCGCAGTGGTGCATACTCCGGATATTATTTTTGCCGATGAGCCGACGGCAAACCTTGATACGGTTTCAAGTAAAGCGGTACTCGACCTTCTCCTTGAGCTTCACAAAAAAGGTCAGACGATTGTCATGGTGACTCATGAAGAAGAATACGGCGCTCTTGCCGAGCGCATCATCCGTCTCTCCGACGGGGTCGTTGTTTCGTAGAGTTTTCTGTATACTTGACTCTCGTGAACAAGAAACATAAAATCGCACAGAAGAAACACAAGAAAAAGCATGGGAAGGAAGTTTCTTTAAGAAATCGCTAAAATTTTCTTAGATGTTTTCCCAATCGGCGGAAAAAAAAGCGAGAGCGTTTTTATTTTTTAGCCTTTTTCTTCTTGTTCTCGGGATTTCCCTTTTGGTAACTTTTACGAAACATATTCCTTTGATAACTGATTTCGACTCCTGTGTTTCCGCAGGGAATCCTGTTCTTGAGTCCTACCCGGAGCAGTGTCGCTTTTCTGGGAAGACTTTCGTGAGAGATATCGGAAACAAGCTTCAAAAAGCTGACCTCATCCGAATTTCTTCCCCCTCTCCGGGAGGGAAGATAACGAGCCCGTTTACTCTGGAAGGAGAGGCTCGTGGAAACTGGTATTTTGAAGCCTCTTTTCCACTTGAGCTTCGGGACAGTAAAGGAAATGTTTTGCTTCAGACTCCTGTGCAAGCAAGGGGGGAGTGGATGACGGAAGAATTTGTTCCCTTTTCCGGAACCTTTGAATTTCTTGCTCCACAGACAAAAATGGGAACGCTTCTTCTGAAGAAGGACAATCCTTCAGGGCTTTTGGAACACGATGACGCTCTTATTATCCCGGTTTCATTTTGATTCTCTTCTGCAGGTTTCTCAAAGAAGGATATGAAAATACCAAAAAAACAAAAAACACCCTCTCGCGTCTTGGGACAGGGAATTCCAGCCACTCTTTCTTTTTTTCTCCTCCTCTTTCTTTTTCTTGGGGTGTTCTTTTTTTCTGAATCGAGAACCTTTTATGCTCGAGCGGGAAGTGGGGCTATTTCTTTTGCCCCAAATTTTACGACAACGGTTGATCTTGAAAAAAAAATAATCCGCGACGCTCCCATTGCTTCTTCGGCAGATGAGGAAAAAGTTTCCGCGTGGCTTTGGAGGGTGCGCTCTCCTCTTTTGGAGTTTTTAAGTTCTGCTCCGTTTCTCTTGACCGCAAGTCTTGGAATCGAAAATGAGTATGCTCTTATACGAATTCCTTCGGGATCTCGGAGGGAAGAAATAGGAGAAATTTTCACCTCTCTTCTTGAATGGAAAAAAGAAGAAAAAAAAGAGTTTCTTTCCCTTCTTGAAACTTTTGAAGGGAGACTTCCTTCGGGAACGTATGTTTTTAAGAAAAAAGAATCCCCACAGGAAATTTTTGGAGCGCTCGCTCATCGATTTGAAGAAAAAGTATCTTCGCGGTATACGAGCGAAACAGAAAACTTGGTTCCTCTGAAAACAACACTTACTTTGGCTTCTCTGGTCGAGAGAGAATCAGCGGGGAATCCCGAGGATATGTCCCTTATCGCCGGAATTTTTTGGAATCGACTTTTTGCCGAGGACAAACTTCAAAGCGATGTAACGCTTCAATATGTGAAAGGAAATGCCAAGCGGGGTTGGTGGCCAAGGGTGTATTCGAAAGATAAATACATCAAATCACCTTTTAATACTTATTTGAACGAAGGGCTTCCACCAGCCCCCATTGCTTCTCCAAGCGTAGCGGCCATTGAAGCGGTCTTGAATCCGGAGAAAACTTCTTGTTACTTCTTTCTCCATGATGCAAAGGGGGAGATACACTGCGCCACAACGTATGGAGAGCATCTTAAAAATATCCAGAAGTATTATTAATTTTTGTTATACTATTTTCTGCAGTAATTAAGAACATATGAAATCAACATTTATCATCGGAGGGCTTGTGATTCTTGCCTTCGCCGTTTTGTCGGGGTATAACCTATTTTACAAATCAGGTATGACTTCAAAGATGGATCGGTACTCTGCTCCTTCTTGGACTTTGCCACTTCCAACAACCACTAATCAAAATAAAACTATGCCGACCACCGAACAAAAAGTACTTCTCAAAACGAATTACGGAGATATAGGAATCGCTCTTTTCGCAGATAAAGCTCCAAAAACGGTTGAAAATTTTGTAAAGCTTTCAAAGAGCGGTTTTTATGACGGTACGAAATTCCACCGAGTGATTAAAGATTTCATGATTCAAGGAGGGGATCCGCTCTCGAGGGATGACACGAAGAAAAATGTTTGGGGAACGGGAGGTCCTGGGTATCAGTTTGAGGATGAAATCAATGATGTGAAACTTGTCCGAGGAGTCTTAGGCATGGCAAACGCCGGACCCGATACCAATGGAAGTCAATTTTTTATTGTGACGCTTGAGGCGACTCCCTGGCTCGATGGCAAGCATACGGCTTTCGGGAAAATTATCTCTGGAATGGAAGTGGTGGAGAAAATTGAAGGAGCTCAAACCGAAGGCTCCGACCGCCCTCTGAAGCCTATTGTTATTGAGAAGGCAATCGCCGAGTAGATAATTTCTTAAAAATTAAAAAAGAGGAAAAAAGAGCATACACAAATAATACGCGATCGCGTATTATTTGTGTATCTAAAGAGCACTTTTTTCTTGCGCCTTTTTCTTCTATTGTTTTTCCTGATTACTTTTTACACCTATCATAAAAAGAATAATAAGAATGAAGGAGAGGAAGGAAAGGAGTGGATACGTGATGTATCCAAACTCCATCATAGTTGGGGTTGAGCAATCAGAAATAAGGGAGGAAATACAAGGAGCGAGTTTACTCCCTCCCATTTGAAGATAGTGGTGGTAAAGAGCGACAGAAGCACCAGCAAGGGAAAGTCCAATAGCGTAATCGGCAATCCTTTTTTCCTCTCCTCCTCCTTTCCAGAGCGCTATTCCAAAAAGGATGACTTGCGGGTAAAGAAAGGCTCTCTGAAGCCAGCAGAGCCCGCAAGGGAGAACTCCGAGTACTTCTGAGTAGTAGAAGGTCAGAATGGTTCCAAAGAGCGAAATGAAAAAAGAGGCCCACAGCCCAAACGCTCCAGCAAGAAAAAGGAATTTGTCAGGCCATGCATAAGATTGCCTCCGGTCTTTGAAGAAAAACGCCAAAAGAAAAATAAGAGAAATAACTTGTGCGAGGAGTCCCCCAATTCCAAGAAGGTAATCAAGTGTCGAAACTTCCATGATTTTTTATTGTTTCAGGCCGAGACCAGTCCTTAAAAAATAGTAATTGACGGCGAGGAGAATGGTAATAAGAACAAAAAGTACCCCAGTGGAAAGAAGAGGAGAGACATCGGAGAATCCTAAAAAACCATACCGGAATCCATTAATAAGATAAAAAATTGGATTAATACCACTTACGGCTTGCGCCCAAAGAGGAAGAGATTGTACGGAATAGAAGACTCCACCAAGGTAGACGAGGGGAGTTAAGACGAAGGTAGGAATAATGGAAATGCCATCGAAATTCTTGGCATAAATACCGTTCACGAGTCCCGCCAGAGAAAAGATGAGACTCGAGAGAATCAGGAAAAAGATAACAATAAAAGGGTGGGTAACCGGAGGGACGGCAAAAAAGAGAGCCGTCAGAAAAACAAGAATTCCAACCGTTACTCCTCGAATGACTCCTCCGCCAATGAATCCGGCGATGATAATCCATGGTGGCGTTGGAGAGACGAGAATTTCATCAATGCTTCGCACAAAAAACTTGGACATAAAAAAGGTGGTGGCAACATTCGAGAAAGAGTTAGTAATCACCGCGAGCATGACAAGTCCCGGAATAACGAAATGGATATAAGAGACGCCATGGATTTCGCCGATACGACTGCCGAGGACCGACCCGAAGACCAAAAAATAGAGTACGGAAGTAACCACTGAAGGAAGAAGGGTCTGGGACCAAATACGGAAAATACGGATAACGTCCTTTCGTAAAATAGTGTAAAAGGAAATGAAGAGCTGTCTTGGAGTCATGGTTTTTGGGTGAGGCGGACAAAAATTTCTTCAAGACGCCCGCTTTTGTTACGGATACTTTGTATAGGAAACCCACCTCCATTCAGCAAAAGTAGGGCGGCGTTTAATCCCGTCCCTTCTTCGATTTCGATTTCTATTGAAGTTTTGTCTATTTTTTTCGCGCGATAGTCGCGGAGTTCTTTAAGAGTCTTTTCATCAATGGGTTTTGCCAGGTCAAGAACAAGGACTTCGGCTTTGAGTTTTCCAAGAATTTCTTTCATCGTTCCGGAAGAAATGATTTCGCCATGGTTCATAATGGCGACATGTTTGCAGAGCTGTTCGGCTTCTTCGAGATAGTGGGTAGTAAGAAGAATAGTGAGTCCCTCCGCCGTGAGGCTTTTCAAAAAGTCCCACATTCCTCGGCGCAGTTCAATATCAACTCCGGCGGTCGGTTCATCGAGAATCAAGAATTTCGGTTTGTGGATGAGGGCGCGCGCAATCATAAGGCGCCGTTTCATTCCTCCGGAAAGCGTCATGGAGCGCAAGTTTCTTTTTTCATAGAGACCCAGGGCTTTGAGAAGCTCTTCCGCTCTCGGAAGAGCTTCTGTGCGGGGGATTCCATAATATCCACCGGCATTCACGACGATATCGAGTGAGGTTTCAAAAATATTAAAATTCAGTTCTTGGGGCACGACTCCGATGAAGGCACGAGCCTTTTCAGGGTCTTCATCAATATCTATTCCGAATACTTTCGCCTCCCCCTTGGTCTTATTCACAATGCCGGTAATGATGCCGATGATGGTGGTTTTCCCGGCGCCATTAGGCCCAAGAAGGGCAAAGAAATCCCCAGCAGGAACGGTCAAAGAAACGCCCTTAAGCGCTTCTGTTCCGCTGGCATATTTTTTCTCTAAGCCTTGAATCTCAAGAGCATTTGGAGTCATTTGAGGAGTGCTATTCTAGCATAGATATTTTCACCGATATTTTGCTCCGCACTATTATTCAAGTTTCTCGATTGAACGAGTGGCACGTATGCCAAAAATAAGCCAGAGGGCGCCGAGGAGAAATCCTCCAATAATATCAAGCGGGTAATGAACGCCAAGATACAGGCGACTTACGGCGATGCCCATGATAAGAATGGCTCCAATAATTCCTATAAGAAAGCGGGGGAAGAATTTCTTCAATCGAGAGGTGAAGGCAAAGATGAGAAAGCCGTAAAAAACCAGAGCGAAAGCAGAGTGCCCGCTCGGAAAAGAGGGGGAGTTGAGCAGAAGGAGTGAAAGATCTTCTGGGGGTCTTGGGCGGTCAATAAGGAGTTTAAGGAGAAACACTGAAGCCCCAGTTCCAAAAAGAGAGAGAACAAGCCCGGGGATGAGAGCCTTTCTTTTGAAAAGGAAAAAAACCAAACAGAGAACAGCCAGAGAAGCAACGACCAAAACATCACCCAGATTTGTTATGAAGGAAAAGAATACCGTTTTTTCGGCCGTTCTTTCGGAAGCTATTTTTTCGAGGAAAAGACTGTCGCTTGCGAAGAGAAACCCTGGAAAGAATGTTTGAAGAGAAACAAAAAAAAGAAGGACCATCCCCACGAACGCTACTCCTTTGAAAGAGAAAAGTCTGTTTTTATTATCCACTTTCGTTTATTCTATCATTTTTCTTTCCACCCCTTTGGGGAAGTCCATTCTGGAAGGGCTCCAACTCTTCGCTCCATTTTGTCTCCTTCGCGAAGTTTCGTTTTTTTTGGGATGAGGCGGATATGGGGCATGTTCGTAAGAGCTTGGTCGATATGCCAGAGGTCTTTTTCTTCAGTTATCCACATGGTTTCGAAGGAACGCAAATCCATTGGGCGGGAATAGCCAATAAGAGTTTTCTTTCTGGTGTCGTTATCGGTGTATTCATTAAAATATGACATCGAAAGTTCTCGAAGTGTCCTATATACCGGATCTCGAAAACGGACAGTGGAATGATTGCTCTTACTGATTGCCCCCCAGAACCCTCCTTTTTTAAAGAGAGCGAGAGCGTGACTTTGGTGCGGAGTTTTTGCTTGAAGATCAAGAAGAAGAGGCTTTTCTCCATGAAACCACAATATGGCCGAAGCCAGAAGCGCTCCTTCCATGCAATGTGCCTTTTTCTCGCGAAGAACACGGCGGGGAGACATGAGTGTTTCTTTCTTTTCCTCGAAATTAATCCGAAGAGTATCTAAAAAATCTTGAATTTTCTCCGGAGTGGAAAGTTTCTTGAAAAGCTTCTTCTCTTCTCTTGAGAGCGGGAATTTTCGGTTTCTCATAAAGGTACGAATGAATAGAAAGAAGTATACCTTCTTGCCCAACATTTATGGACATAGTTAGGATATGGCCTTGTTAGGCCGTTTTATTTGAATTGAGGAGGGATTTTGTAAATGGAGCTGGTCAAACCCCACCTCTTTTGCTTTTTGGAGGGGCAAAAGGCTCTGTACCGAAGGCACGCTTTATCCTATAATACCTCTCGTCAAAATAGAGTAGATATTATTGGTAGCCATATAACTTTTATGCCAACAAAGAAAAATTCTGCATTTATGAAGCCGGTAAACTTGAGCGCGGACCTTGAGGCGGTGGTCGGAAAGGGCCCAATGCCCCGTTCAGAAATCGTTTCGAAAATTTGGGTCTACATTAAGAAGAACGGTCTTCAGGACACCAAAGACAAGCGAAGCATTAATGCTGATGCTAACCTTAAGAAAGTTTTTGGAGGAAAGTCGCAAGTGACTATGTTTGAGATGGCAAAGCACATTTCAAACAATGTTACCAAATAAGGAGAGAAGTAGGAGGAGATACTTTTACAAAAATCCCCCCACATGAGTAGGGGGATTTTTGTTGGTTTGAAAGAATCTCTGCGATACAATAGGCGATACCATAGAAATATTCTTAATCCGTCATAATATTGTATGCCCACCAACCATCCGCTGTATGAAAAGTTGCTGAAACAGCATTTAAAAATTTTAGAAAACCTCCAGTATGACTCCGGACTTTTTGCCGCCTCACAAAAAGGAATTGATACCGGCTATGACAAGGCGTGGCTTCGGGACAATTTCTACGAATGTCTGGCCTTTGAAGTCATCGGAGATTTCGATACGGTCGAGAAAACCTATCGGGCCATTCTTGATATCTTTAAAAAACATGAATACAAAATTGACTACGCCATAAGCCGTAAGCCGAAACATACCCATGAGTATATTCATCCAAGATACAATCCGGAAACCTTCGAAGAGTATTGGGAAGAGTGGGGGAATAAACAGAATGATTCCATTGGGTGCATTCTCTTTAAAATCGGAGAACTGGAGAAGAAACAAAAAGGTTTGGTGGTAAAAGATGACGATGACCGAAGGGTTCTTCAAAAGCTCGTGTGGTATCTCTCAACTCTTGAATATTGGCACGATGAAGACTCTGGCATGTGGGAGGAAAATCAAGAGCTTCACGCTTCCTCCGTTGGGGCTTGCATTGCGGGGCTTCAGATGATCCGCTATGTCGAAGGAGTGGAGGTTCCTCCGGAGCTTATTTTAAAGGGGAGAGTGGTGCTTTCTGAAGTACTGCCTCGAGAATCGAAGGGGAAATTTGTCGATTTGGCCCTCCTCTCCCTTATTTGGCCCTACGATGTGGTCTCAAGAGAAGAGGCGGAAACTATTCTTCAAAATGTGGAGTATCACCTTTTACGAGAGAGGGGAGTGATTCGCTACAAAGGGGACCATTACTACAATAAAAATGCTGATGGATGGTCGGAGGAGGCGGAGTGGACATTTGGCTTAAGCTGGCTTGCCATTATTTATGACAAACTCGGAAGATCGGAAAGGGCGGGGGAGTATCTTGAAATGGCGAAGAAAACCGTAACGAGGGATGGGAAAATTCCTGAACTCTATTTCTCAAACTCAACGAAATATAACGACAATACTCCGCTTGGATGGAGTGAAAGTCTTTTTGTGGTGGCGCTTCACGAGGTAAATGAAAATTGTAGTAACCCCCGCCAGAGAACTCATATTGGGCATTCTCTAACGGGGTAAAGCAAAAATAGTCTTAAAAAAATAAAACCGCTTGGGAGCGGTTTTACTGAAAGAAAATGGCAGAATTTTAATGCAGAGTGGTAAAAGACGGTTCTTCAGGCACGCCAAAATCTTTCGGAGAAGTAAGGGAAAAGTTGTCGGGGTCTTCATCGAGAGCAATGATTCTTTTGAAAATTTTTTTTGCGCTCTCCGCCTCTTCTCGATTTTTGAAGAGCTGAAGGATTTGAACATTCTCTCCGCAACAGATGGTTGATACTGTTTGTGCGAGACAGTAGGGCCGTAATTCGGCGCTGAAGGCTATGTAGTATTGTCCTTCAATAATTTTTTCTCCACATCGAGGGCAGGATATTACATAACCACTTTCAACGTACACCACCCGAATAGAAACTACTCCAGTGTCGTTCATCACTTTATACCTCGCGACTCTTTTTTGGGAAAAAACTTCTCTCTTAATAGAGCCAAAAATTGACGAACAAGTCAAATGTCATTGATGATGAGTGTAAAAAAATCCGCCAGCTCGTTGCGAGCTGGCGAGGGGTTCCATTTTCCGAAGGTAACCGTTATTCGTTCGGTTGGGTCGCCTGTTGGAGTTTGGAGAGAAGTGCCTCAATCTTGATGATGTTCTCGAGCTCGACAGCTATTTCTCTTAGTCGCGCTTCGAGCTTGGCCTTCTCTTCGAAGAGTTTTGGTTTTTCTGCGACCATGAATTGAGCCCTTTCAAACTCATTTCTTGGCTCCGAACAGGTCTCAATGGTACCGCCCATTCTCGGTCCGGCCTTGTACCAGCCAATTTTCCTACCCTCCCCAGGAGGAATCGGTTCAACCCATCCCTCTTTTGTTATCAGAGGTTGCTTTCTCCTCATGCCGATTTCTTCCAAAATACGGGCAAGGTTCATCTTACTGACCCATCCAGTGGGGTGGAACTTAGCAACTTCGGCAAATTCCAAGGCGAGTTTCTGCAACGTGGGTTCGTCCATCATAGCGGGTGCCTCCGTTTCAATTTCAGGGGTTGATGACAGTGACGGCATTCTTGGAAGCTCGGAAAGAAATTCTCCAGTCGTCTTTGCGCTGACTTTTTGAGATTTCACGAGAGCCCCCAATGCAGGTTTTGGAGCATTTGCGGTTTGCGCTGAAAGAACCGAAGGATGAGACTTGCGACATAAGAGATCCTCAACTGAATCTAGGAGCATTCTTATTTGCCCAGTTCCTAATGGGATTGAATGAGCCTCTTTCCAAGCTTTCGCCCTCTTCATTTCATTATGGCCAACGAATTGGGTCATGACGATGAGCCCGGTTTTCGCTGGTAAATCGTCAGGCAATCTCTCAAAGAAACGGACCTTGTCCCAAGGCAAGTTTTTGGTGTCATGGCTATGGTTTTTCTCCATCCAGCCGAAGACGATGAGGAGCTGTCCTTGCTCAAGTACTTCTCGAATCTTTCCGGAAAGGGATTTTAGACGCTCGTTTGTTTCCAAGTTTTCCTCCCACTTTTCATTACTAGACTAATATGACAATAATATAAAATTAAGAATATGTCAATGGTTTCATAATGTTTTGTTCCGCCTCCGAGCGTATACTTACTTATTTTTTGGCGTGGAGTTTGCCTGTTCCATCAAGGACGGCAAGGGCGGTAGAAATTAGGTTGGTATAAAAAAACAAAAAGAACCTGAAGGCGGTTTTTGTTCCGCTTTCGTTCCCATTGAACTGTTTGAGGCGATGCTTTTTAGGCGCGCCTACATGTCTCACAGTACAATTATTTTTTCGAAATTTGTTGCCAGAGCCAGACGCCGACGAGCACTAAATCGATGAACAGTACAATCCAAGTGATGAATCCATACGTTCCCGCTCCTCCCATCATACCCAAGCCATTTCCGTATCCCATCACGCAAGTATACCATGAGAATTCAAAACCCTCTCTGGTGTGCAATTGTAAAATTTTCAATCGGCACAAAATTTAAAAAGATTTGAACCAAGTAAGATTTACGTGTATAAAGAAGGAAGTTCGGTCTTGTAAAGGAGGAGCTCATGATGAAAGGGCTCTTGGTGGCGCTTATCTGTTTTCTCACTTGCAGTTGCGGTACGATTGTTTCGGAAGAGGACGGAAGAGGAGAGGGGGAAAAGATAACCGGAAAGCAACTCCGACCTCTTCCCATTGTTGTTCCCAGCGCTTACAGCGAAGAGTGGCAAAGCTACATCACCGAAGTCTTTCAAGAATATTTCGCTAACAGCACCCCTCTTGTTAAAAAAACAAGCATTCTTCTTGGTCAGGTCCCTGAAGTCGTCGAGGTGAAATGTTACTGGTTTATAAACGAATGTGATCTGTCGATTTCTGTTTCTTTTTTGCGCCTTCTATCATCTCCAAACGAGCTGGTGGTAGCTCTTGGTCATGAAGCCAAACATCTTGTGAACGATGCCCCACAGTTAATGGATGGTCTTAGTCTCAACGAAGAAACATACCAAGAAATATACCTCGAACGAGAAATGATGGCAGACGCGTTTGGGGCGCGTTTTGTGCCACACGGCGGGTGTTATCTTGCTACGTTACTTCTCAAAACACTTGGTTTAGTGGAGAAAGAGCAAGGGTTAATATTTTCTAAGTACGCCGTAATAGTGAATGAACGAATACACAGATTAGGTCTTCTTTGTGACCATCCGCCTAAGTAAATGTTCTGAAATGCCCTGTATGTGCCATGGCCTCAACTTTTTTGAAGGCCATTTTGTTTTTGAGCTTTATACTGGACTCCGCCTACTCGACGATGTTTGCCTGCCCGGCTAGGGAGCCTATTTTCTTTTCACTTTTTAGTTGCGATTCAAATTGAAAAGCCTCATTCCAATCAATATTTCGCGTAATTACCATGACAGTAGCTAGTAATATAAATAACAATAAAGAGCCAGTAAGAAGCGCGTAGGCTTCAAGGTTAAGTACGATCAGTAAATATGAGTATATAAGCGCGAGTATTGAAGCCACTATTACTGCACCTTTTGCTGTTTGCAAGACAAAATAACTGTAGATTGTGATTAGACTAATGGTCATTAGAGCCGCGGTAATATATGCCGCTAGAAAACCGAGATGCTCTGTGAGCGAAAGTAAAAGTAGATAAAACTCCGCAAGTCCTAATCCGACAAGTAGATATTGAACTGGATGCAGTTGTAAGCGTCCTATAAAAAGAAAGCACCAAAGGTGAGTAAAATAAACAGGATGGCATATTTGAGTACTCGCTCAACCTTTCGATAGACACTTATTCCTGTTGTTTCCTCGAAACCCGGTAAGTCACCAAATACGGTGACTTGTGTTTTATCTCCCCCTTGTGTTTCTAGTGCAGTTTGCTGATTACTTATACGGTCGCTTACTACAGAGTGTACTGACATACTTGCAATAAAGCTCACGGCAACTACAACTCCTATTGATACTGTTTTAATGGTAAAGGCTAAGCTTGGCATAATATTTCGATACTAATAATACGCCAGAATGTCTTAAAAAGTTACAGCGCTTAAATAGGGCTCCCACTCGTGGACAAGTTCAGAACCCTTAATTGGGCTAGTATCAAAAGCGGTTTGCAGTTTAGCGGTATATTAAACCTTTTCCCAACACTGGCATTTCGGGTTTAGTAGTAAGATAATGGTTCAATTATGAACGATATTTCCAATTACGAAAAACTGAAAGCGGATGCCCAGAAATTTTATAGTAGTAAAGGTAGAATGTTTTCACCTGCACTAAACGACTACATACACTTTCCTGCTGAAGGTTTTAATCATTTGGTTTATAAAGGAGCACATTCAGAAAGAGAGAAATCATCACAAACTCTGCGTTTCAAATTGCTCCCTTTAGCACTAAAACTCATTGAGCTTTCAACTACCTATCAAGAATTTGAAGAAACAATTAAAGAGTTTGAGGTTAAAAGTTATAAAAAAAGGATTAAAAAAACTAAGCCCGTCCGTTACTGGGGTATTATAGCCATTATTGAAGGTAGAAAAATCAAAGTAATTATCAGGAAAATAGGAGACAACGGGGCTATGCATTTCTGGAGCGTTGTACCAGCTTGGGTTACAAATAAGTACCGAGATATACGACTTTTTAGCACAATGAAGGGTAACCCTGAAGAGGACTAAACAAACAAAAATACCGCCCAAAAGGCGGTAGCTTTGTAGTGCCTGCCTTCGGCTTATGTATTAGCCGAATAGGGCTGACGCCCCACAAGCACACTATAAATATAGCAGGGTTAAGTGAATAATCAATGAGGTTGTGGATAGTAAAATTATGACAAAATTTAGTGGTTTTTGGGCTTGTGCCCATGAGAGGAATTGAACCTCTATGACCTCATTAGAAGAGAGGCAGTTTATCCGTTAGCTTACAGGGGCAAGAAAAATTGGCCACTTTTTATAGTGGTTATTAGTTGTTTCTTCTTCTTTTTGCCCACGTAATTATCACATTTGAATTTTACCATTGTGTAAAGTAAAGTAAAGCGATATGGAAAATGATTTGCGTTACATTGTTCCTTTTTGCCCCCGGCTTTTGCAGCCGGGAATCGTTCTTTTATCAGGACACTACATCAACGAACTAGAAACAGTATCAAGATAGATTGGAAGCTACTAAATCACAATAACGAGGTACGGTTTGTCGCGTGGATGTACGCCAACTGATGAACTAGGGTTGTTTCGTCTTGGCTAGTCTTAGCTAAGTTGATTATTATTGACTCGGAGTCGACGTAATCTCGCAATCACCCGGCGGATCAGTTCAATTCCAACTAACGCTACAATGAAATTGAATACGAGAGGTAGCGCAACTACCATCACAACTGCTTCGAGGGGCGCGAGCTCCGTTCTCGCTCCAGCAGCAAGGACAAAGAGCGTGATAAACGCAAGGCCACCGGTCGAGGAAACGACCAACCCCTGTTCAAATATGTTCGATAACGTCAGGGGATTTCCAGGAATAAACAAAAATAGCAAGGGTGGTAGCGCAATGGCGAGGAGGAGTGCCCCAATCATCTTTAATGTGAGTCTTACTATTACGTCCATATTCATTGCGAATAATATTTCCACGCGTGCGCCAAGGTGTCAATATCGCGTAAGTGAAGAACATGAAGATTACTAAGGACGCTTATGACAAGAAACATCAAGAATATCAGGACCAAATACAACTCTTGGAAATTGAACTTTCTGAACACTCTAAAGCTGACTATGACTATCAAACGACCGTTGCCACAGTGCTTTCTGTAGCACGAAGAGCGAAGACCATTTTTGAGAATAGTTCCGATGTTGCTGGGAAACGAGCATTTTCATCCCAAAGGAAAAGGTCTTTAATCGCTATATCTTTCTTTTTCCATTTTTGACTTTCCATACTCATAATCGTAATTAATCTATTTTATCAAAAATTTAAGCATCTTTCGACTTTTCACCGACTATCATTACCTGTAAACATTCACCCTTTCGTCCACGTAATTGTCATAGACGTGGAAATACACCTTTTGAGTTCGATCCTCACAATCGGGTTCGGTATATGTCGGACCGGGTAGCTCATCATAAAGCAGATCGCGGATGGTTATCTTCACATCAGCCCGTGTTTCTTCTTTTCGCTTCCAATCCAAAACTAGTTTTTCCGCTTTCAGTTTTACCAGCAATTCTTTAGCAACTTTTTTAACTTGATCTACTTCGCCCGGGTTCAGATTTTCTTTGCGGAGAATATCGAAAACAGCTAACTCCTCTTCCGTGAGGTTTTCGGAAACGGCGCGGTGATCCTCCTCGCTCAATTCCTTTGCAAGCTCAACTAACTGGTCGAAAAAGACATCGAGGTCGTGCGAGCCGGTATTGTATTCGTGGAGGAGCTTATTTAGCCGATCAAGGAAATGCTTGCGAAGCTTATTCTTGCGTATCATTTCTTTAATTTTTTCCTCCAGCTCCG
>JBBTWL010000053.1:0-3604 GCA_038062775.1 Patescibacteria group bacterium
GCTCAACTTCAGAACCAAAATCCGCGTGTCCCGGAGTATCAACAATATTTATTTTCGTCGTCGCTCGTCCATCCGGATTATCCGTCGGAGGGTAAAAAACGGAAGTATTTTTTGAATAAATCGTAATACCCCGCTCTTTTTCAAGAGCGTTTGAATCCATAGAGACCCCTTCTGCCGCCACCCCCGTCTGACGCATAAGCGCATCCGTGAGAGTCGTTTTCCCGTGGTCAACGTGGGCAATAATCGCAATATTTCTAATTTCCATATTTACATACAATGAGTACCAAAAAAACCGACCCTCGCCCCATAGGGAGCGCGAAGCGCTCTCCTGCTGGGGTGGTCAACATGGGCAATAATCGCAATATTTCTAATTTCCATAAATAAACAAAAAACGCCTCAACAAAGGCCCCTGTAGGATACCTTGGATTCCCTACTCTGTCAAAACTTTTGAGTCTTCTGGTAGAAATTTTTTAAGCGAAATTTCAGGTCGAAACATAGTATCGATTACAACAGAATGCAGAGTATGAGAAACAACTCCTCTGTCTTGAAGATGAACTTCAAGCATTCCTCCTTTCATCGTCTCGGACGAAAATGTTTGATCAAAAATAAAATTCCCTAAACTATACGCGATAAGTCCATTTTTATATTCTTCGATTTCCTGAACTACGTGCGGATGTGCACCAACAACAAGAAGTGCCCCCGCATCAACTGCCATATGCGCCAGGAGTTTTTGTCGATCACTTACTTTTTTTTGATATTCTTCTCCGAAATGAAAAATTACCACCAACACATCAACTTTTTTTGAAGCCTCTCCAACTACCCTTCGTACTTCTTCTTCACTAGCCAAAAGAATTCCTGCACTTTCTTCTTTTGCTTCAAGCCATTTTGGTCCAACATCAGAAAATCCTACAAATCCCACTTTCATCCCACCTGCCTTAACCACTGAAACCTCTTCGGCACTTTCTCTATTTTCCCCTCCTCCGACAGGAAGAATACCAATCCCGGTAAGTCTTCCTAAAGTATCCTCAAACGCCTCCCGCCCCCAATCTCCAGCGTGATTGTTGGCAACACCTAAAACATTAAACCCGGCCTTCACGAGAGTAGGAAGTGCCTCTGGGCTCATGCGAAAAGAATACATACTTCCCACGTTTTCCCCCTTATCAGAAAGAGGTCCTTCGAGATTCCCATATAAAACATCAGGGAATCCCTCAGGAAATTCCGGAAGTAAAAAATTTTCAAAAAGAAACCCGAAGTCCCCCTTCCCATTCTTTTGAACAGAAGACTTCACTCCCCGATCGAGCATGATGTCCCCCACAAAAAGAAGAGTTATCTTCTTTGGTTCTTCTTTTGGTATTTCTTTTTGGGAAAATGAAATTGCAACCTTTTCTTTGTTCTCTTTTTCTTTTTTCGATTGAAGAAATGAAGCGAGCCACGCAAAGTCAAACGGGAACCCGTTTTCACGAAAAGCTCCAATACTTGCCGAAAAAGAAGAACTGAAGGAGGAGTCAGAAAAAGAATCAGAATCAGAAAGAGCAGTCAGTACTTCCACTCCAACGACTTGATAGTACGCTACGTAATGTTTTGCACCGAGAGAAACAAAAATTCCGCTTAAAATGCCGAAACTTACGGCAAAAAGAGACCATAATACAGAGGAAAAAACTTTTCCTCTCTTTTCTCTCTCATGATAGTCGTGAGGCATCTTTTTTAGTATAACAAAGAGAGAAAGTTTTTGGGTGGATTAGTCCTCGAAGGAAGGATTCTTTGGTGGAAGAACTTTCTTCAGTTCTTCCGTTACTCTCGCCGCAATAACCGCGTAACCCTTATCGTTTGGATGAATTTCATCCGACTTTAATGTCGTATCAAAAAAAATCCCTTCTAAAACATTCGAAACGTACGCCGTATGATATTTCTTTTGCAAGATTTCATACCCTTCAGCAAAATGGTCTCCAAATATTCCTCCGCGAACTCCAAGAAGTACGACCAGAGCTCCATGATCCTCAAGCGTCTGTATGATTATCTCCAGATTTTTGAAAGTCTCTTCTTTGGGAATTTTTTTCAAATAATCATTCCCTCCAAGAAGAAGGAGTACCATATCTGGATTTTCATCGAGTACCCGCGGAAGCTTCAGAAGACCGTCCCGGGTGGTGTCCCCCGCGTGTCCGAAGTTCCGAATTGGAATCCCTACATTCACCGAAACCAAAGACACAAAATCATTCCCTTCGGTTGATCCTACCCCCTCGACTAAACTGTCTCCAAAAGCCACCACAACTTCGCCTTTCGGAGGATAATTCACTACTTTTTCTGTTTTGAAGTACGAATATCCAAAAAACAAAAAGGAAAGAACGAAAAGAAGACTGAAAAAAAGAGTATATTTTTTTGGCATATCTTCTCAAAGAAATTGAAACTCAAAAACTACAAATCCAAATTTCGAACAATCTCAACGTTCCGTATCGTACTTGGATCCTCCTCTTGGCGCGTTCCGTATAAGCGGATCTTATCTCCTTCTTCAAAACGAGAAAGTTCCGTTTTTATTCGCGAGGCCTTCAGTATGGAAGTAGATGAATCAAGAATTACCGTAAAGGTATTACTCCCCGCAGAGATTGTGAGAGAAGTTTCTCCTCCAAAAGAAGTATTGATTTTTTGTATCACTCCTTCAAAATTCTGCGACGAAAAGAGTGAGAGGTTCACAGAAATTTCCGCAAAGTCAGGAGTAAGAGTTTTTGTGGTGTGATTAAAGGAACCCCGAACGACGGAAATTTTATCTCCCACATTCACCTTCGAGAGAGGAATGGAAAGATTGCCTTTCTTGAAAAGAAAATCCGAAAGGGAAGTAACGGCAATAATTCCCCTCGAGCCTGTCTCAAGAGCGAGGGTATTTCGAGAAAGCTCGAGGGAAACAACGCGACCCGAAAATTCACTTCTCTCTTTTTGAATCGAAATATCTTTCAGCGAAGTCGTAATGAAACTGAGCGCCGTTCCTCCCTCAACTTCTCCGGCAATATCAATAAAATCTCCCTCTTTCACATCTCGAAAAGAAATACTCTCTCCATAAAGATTCGAGAGTTTGGTTTTCTCATTCGTCTTTACCGTAAGTCGTACGAAAGAATCTCCCCAGTACAGACGGGCAAAAAAAGTCATCCCCGCTGCCTGGATCACCTTTACCCCCTGTGCCACCGCCTTCCCATCCTTTCCGATATGAAGCTCGGAAGCCGCGAGAAGTAAGGAAGGAGAAAAGAAAAAGGGAAGGAAAACAAGAATAGAGAAAATTCCTTTTCCAAGAAAAATATTCTTTATCTTATTTCTTTTCATTGAGCGCTTTTGTTACCCGCGCACGGAAATCTTCTTCACTGGCAATATTTTCCATCTTTTTTCCGTCCAAATAAAATGTCGGTGTTCCCGAAACTTTGGCCGCATTCCCGCTTTGAAGATCGGTTTTGATTTTTTTTCTTACCGCATCCGAAGGTTCATCTTTCTTGTACTGTTCAATGTTCAACCCCAACGACTTGGCATACCGCTCAAATATAGTGGGAGCATCTGTTGAAGTACTCCACTCGTCTTGTCCAAGGAAAAGGAGGTCGTGCATTTCCCAAAATTTCCCCTGTTT
>JBBTWL010000054.1:0-3803 GCA_038062775.1 Patescibacteria group bacterium
GCTTTTCTTCTCCCGAACAGGGGAATCTCCTTCACCGCTTTTGGTAGCAATTCGTTTCTTTCCCATGGTTATGTTTTTTCCGTCTTACGTCGCCCTGAACCCATCGTCTTTCGAACATTTCCTCGAACGGTTCGAGAGTTCGACTTCGTACGCTGTCCGCGAGCCGGGAGATGCCTGGCGTGTCGAATTCCTCGGTAAGCCTTGATGTCTTTAAGACGCTTGATATTTCCTCCAACAATACGACGAAGATCCCCTTCAAGTTTGAATCCCTCAATAAGGGTTCGAATTCGGACTTCCTCTTCAGTGGTGAGATTTTTTGATTTTGTCCCCGGATCAATTTTTGCTTCGGATATTATTTTACCCGCACGAGAGCGGCCAATACCATAAAGACCGGTTAAGGCGATTTCAATTCGCTGTTCTTCTTTCAGGGTAATACCTAAGATTCTCATAATTCTTAATCTAGTTTTTAGTGGGTAGCTTATTAGCTGGTAGCTTTTTAGGAAAGGAGTGAGAAGGAATATATCTGATTTTCTTAATCCTACTACCTCCTACAAGCTACTGCCTACAAGCTAGTTTAGCCTTGACGTTGTTTATGGCGCGGATTCTTACAGATAACAACAACGCGCCCCTCTCGTCGAAGCGATTTGCAATCCGCACAGATTTTTTTAACTGAAGAACGGACTTTCATAAATACACCATAAAGCTCTTATTCTTTTATTTCTCATTTCTCATTATTGGGCAAGACGGGTAATAATTTTGCTTTTCCCTCCATAAGGCTCAATTTCCACTTCAACGGAGTCACCCACAAGTACTCGGATACGATGAAAGCGCATTTTTCCCGAAAGGTAGGAGAGGGTCTCCTCACTATCCCCTTCAAGTCGCACCCGAAAAAGAGTGTTAGGGAGAGCCTCAGTGACAAACCCCCGTTTTCTTTCGGGTTGTTTTGTGCTTGAAATGTCCGATTTTCTCGTTTCTTCCATTACGTAAAAACAGCGTGTGAAATCCTACCAAAAGAGAAGAAATGAGTCAATGGCCTCATTTTTCGTATATTATTTTTATAGAAGAGGACTTCGTCGGAAAGGATTTTTTCCAGAAAGGGCGTACCGATACACTCGCCTTGGCAATCCCCGGATAGGCGCTTAAGACTTCTTTGGACATACCTTTCTGTTTTCCAGCAAGGTCTTGTTTCAAAGCCTCCTCACTAAAGGTCCACTCAAAGAGAGCTTCTCCGGAAAGGGTGAACGGAAGGTGTCCGGTTTTCCATGGGATAATTTCGGCTGGGTCTGGCTCAAAGAGAAGCGTTTCGGCATTCAAAATGCCGAGCGAGGCTCCCTCTTCCAGATCAGAAATAGTTTTTCCTCCAACATAATTTGAGAGAGTCGTTCGATCAAAAAGGATAGAATGTAGGGTACCTTGGATTTTTATCTCGTTTGATTCCGGAGGTGAGATCGTTTCAAAAGTAAGAAACTGTCCTTTCTCGAAAGAGATGAAGTTTTTTGGGCGATCAATTTTTGAAGCCTCAAGAAGTTCGGCGGAAAGTTTTTGTTTCAAATCTCCTTCAGCTTTCGCGATATCTTGCGGAGAGGCGGTCTTTACCATTCCGACAAAGCCTCCAGTCATAGCTCCCGAAGACTTGGCGCTAAACTTTCCATACCGAGGATCTCCCTTAAACCCCGGGATAGTAAATTTAGTTGTCCCGATATTATATTCATTCCCTGCCGCATCGGCATTCACGGTGACTTCAATAGAGCCAGAAACGACGACACCATTGTCTATTTTTTGTCCTGGAACCACCACGGAATCCTCTATTCGGAAAATAAGCCCGGAAGAAGTTTCAAAACGGGTGTTTCGAATAAGGCGCTGGGGTGCTTTGCTGTAATCATTGTAAATGGTGATTTTCCCTGAAGCCCGACGTTCTACTTTTTTTGATCCCGTTTCTGGAACCGTAGTACTTTCTTCTTTGGTCTGGGTCATCACTTCAAAAGGAAGAGACCCTTCTTGAGAAGTATTGAGATCAGCGCTGAGGCTCTGACTTAAAGAAACCGTTTGGGTTTTTACCGTAACGGTAAGGGTTGAACGAAAGAAATATTTATCGAAAGCAATAAAGGAAAGAAATCCGACAAAGAGAACGAAAGCGATGGTAATAAAGATCTTCGCTCGATGGGCAGTTTTTGGTTCATCCATTTGGTAGAAGCTTGAAGGAGGTGTTCGAAGAGTTTTTCCCTGAAAGAGCGACCCTTCCGAATGAGGAAGAGGCGAGGAATAATTTGACGAAGGTTTTGAGAGAAAAGAAAGATCTTTGGGCTCATGTATGCTAGAGGAATAAGCAGAGGAATAGGAAGCATTTGCTGAAGCGGGAGCCTCTCCGGAGGGCTTTGACGGAAACAAAGCCTTTTTGGATTCTGGAACAATTGGAGGGATAGACGACGAAGAAGCAGGAGCAGGAGCAGAACGATTCTCCAAAGAGACGCTTCTGATGGTCTTTTTTGTTTTACTTGGAGTAATATCTTGTACTTTTTTTCGAGGCATAGTAAGGAAATGATTAGGCCGATTGTATCATGCTCGTTTTTTTCTCTCTTGTGGATAGAGGAGGTTCTCTGGGCGATGTTTTTTGTTCCGTCTCCCCTTCTCTTTCTTTGTGAGGAGCCTGCGGAAGAAAAAGACAGGCCCCCGAAGCCAGAAAGACATCGAAGGGAGTGAGGTTATCGAATTGGCATACCTGGCGAAACGTTTGAAGTTTTAAGGGAATAGTTTCAAATCCTTTTGGAGAGAGCGTTTGGGAAGAAAAGGAATCCTCCGAGATGAGATCCGAAAGAGTTCCCTTTGGGTCTCCATCAATGGAAAGATACACCCTTGAAGGAAGCAAGGATGATCCGGCAAGAGAAACGGCCGCGTTTTCAAAAAAGAGGAGCCATTCACTTTTGGCATCTTCGAAAGGGGCGGCAATTTTTTGTCGCTCTTCAGGAGTAAGTTTTCCTTCTTGAAAAAGGTTCAGGCGGAAAAAAGCCGACTCTTCGGTGGTTTTGAGCTTTCTGGCTACATGGCGGACAATTAAATGACTCCCATGGGGAAAAGAGACGGTTTGAACTAAAGAATAATCTCGAACCAAAGAGACTTCCGACACCGTTTTTCCTATCGTCACAAACAGGCAATCTTTTACGGAATCAGAAAGAAGTTGAATAGCAGACCATGTGGCATACGAAAGAGATTCGATATGAATCGAAGCGGCCATGAAAGACTGAATAATGCGTTCAATAGAATCCTTCACCTCTGAAGACATTTCTGCTTCAAAGAACGAGATATCGAGCGTTTTCGCTTCCTTCCCGTAAGGATTTTTTATTGGATAGCCGTTCGCCAATATCTGAACCACCCGTTTTGAAAGGGCAATCGTTTTCCCTCCCCCCATCACTTCCGGGTTTGCCGAAGCCAACTTTTTCTGCATGTGCGCTTCAGCTTCTTTCATAAGTTTTTCAACGAGAACTTTCGTTATGACAAAAGGTTCCTCGCTTCGGAAACGAGCGGAAGTGGTCTTGGCGAGGTAATAGGGTGAAGAAAGAAGGCAGAGAACTTCGGTAATTTTAAATTCGTATTCAGAATTTCCAGAAAGAGAGTGAAGATAACGCAAAAGATCGCCCAAAACGGCCTTCAGCGAATCAAGGGCAAGGGGAAGCGCTTTCGAATGTTCTCGAACCGTAATTCTCTCTTCACCCATGACGGTATGGAAAATAGAAAGCGGTTGCCCGGGAATTTCCGCGCAAAGCGCTCCGCGGGGCAGGCAGGAAGCGGGGAAATGGAAACCTGCG
>JBBTWL010000055.1:0-3753 GCA_038062775.1 Patescibacteria group bacterium
TCCCCGATAAGAAATACATCCAATCTGAACACGAGGAGCGTCATACCAAACTTCTTCAAGAGCTCGTCCTTCAAGATAAGGCGTATATTTCAAAAGAGCGTGCCAAAGATGGTTCGGAACGTGAGGTCGAAGTGGTGCGCTTGCGAAACTCCGGTAAGAAAATTACTTTTACCGATCTTATTCGGGGAGAAGTGACTTTCGACACCGAAGAACTTGGAGATTTTGTTATTGCCCGATCTATCGATGATCCTCTCTATCACTTTGCCGTGGTGGTTGATGATGAAGACGCAAAAGTAACTCATATTTTTCGGGGAGAGGATCATATCTCGAACACTCCCCGACAAATTCTTATTCAAGAAGCCTTGGGTTTCTCTCGCCCGGAGTACGGCCATATTCCTCTCATTTTGGCTCCAGATCGTTCAAAACTTTCAAAACGAAAACACGGCGCCTCGATAGAAAACTACCGAAAACAAGGGTACCTCCCGGAAGCCATGATAAATTATCTCGCCTTACTTGGATGGAACCCCGGAACGGAAGAAGAAATCTTTTCTTTTTCAGAACTTGTCAAACGATTTTCACTTCTGCAAATCCAAAAGTCGGGCGCCATTTTTGATGAGATGAAGCTCCGTTGGATGAATCGAGAATACTTAAAACAAATGCCAATAGAGGAGCGAGAGAGGTATCTGCTCCATTTTTTACCTCCTTCGGTAAAAGAGCTCCCGCAATATTCCGAAGAAAGATTTTTACGGGCTCTTCCAGATCTTTTTGAACGTATCCATGTTGGAGAAGATTTGAAACGTATGTTTGAGAAGGGAGAGCTTGACTATCTTTTTTCTTCTCCGGAATACGAAAAAGAGCTTCTTCCCAACCCTCAATCAAAAAAGGAAGACGGGATACAGGTGCAAACGCGAGGGTATCTCGAAGACCTTCTTTCTTTGGTAGGAGAATTTTCCGAACATCTCTCACCCGAAAAGATAAAAGAGAAAATAATGTTTTACGCAGAAGAAAGGGGAGGGGAGAAAGGAAGAGGGAAGATGCTCTGGCCTCTGCGCTTTTCTCTCTCGGGAAAAGAGAAATCTTCCGATCCTTTTATTCTCATACACATCCTCGGAAAAGAAGAGACGAAAAAACGTATCGAAAAAGCAATCTCCTTACTTTTCGATTGAAGTAATTTTTGCAGTTTTTAACATGGGTACTGTTTCTTTAAAACAACTAAAAAGGATTTTTCTCGCTGGGAGCACGGTGATTTTCACTTTTTCACTTTTTGTTTTTTTTGTTTTTGCTGAAACTTCCGACCCGCCAGACGACCCCAGTACCAAGGCTCTTCAAGAAAAGCTTCAAATAAAAAACCAAGAGATTGCCAATCTTGAAAAAGAAATTGCGACATATAAAAAAGAGCTTGAGAACACTTCCAAAGAAGCGAATTCCTTGGGAAACACTATCAAATCAATCGACAGTACCAGAAAAAACCTTTCTACCAACATCTCTCTGAGCCAGAAAAAAATAGACGCTACTTTTCTTGAAATTGAGAGTCTCGAAAAAAACATTACCCTCAAAAGTAAGAATATAGAAACGCAGTATAGAGGGCTTGGAGAGACTCTTCGCCGAATACGAGAGCTCGATGAAATTTCTTTCTCTGAAGCCATCCTTGGCACAGAAGACTTGGGGGATACTTGGAACAACCTTATTCAAATAGAAGAAGCGCAGGGTGAAATGCAAAACGCTATTGGAAAACTTCTCACGTTGAAAGAAAAGCTTTCCAAAGATAAAGCAACGAAGGAAGGAAAAAATAAAGACCTGAAAGTTTATAAAACACGTCTTGGAGACCAGAAAAATATCGCCGACATGGAACGACGAGAAAAAGACGCTTTGCTCAAAGAAACAAAAAACAAAGAATCGAATTATAAAAAACTTGTTGCTGAAAGGGAAGCAAAGAGAGAGGCCTTCCAATCTGAAATTTTAGATATCGAATCGAAGTTACAGCTCATCAAGGACCCCTCTCAAATTCCAAAAGGCTCCAGAGGACTCTTTTCTTCACCGCTTGATGAAATGACGGTCACTCAAGTCTTCGGACACACTGATTTTGCCTCCTCTCGTCCTAAGCTCTACTCTGCGGGCATTGGCCATAACGGGGTCGATTTTAAGGCCTCCGTGGGAACTCCGATAAAAGCCGTAGCCGACGGAGTGGTAACAGGAACCGGAAACACCGATACGGTTTGTTACAAAGCCTCGTATGGGAAATGGATTCTCATCCGTCATGACGGGAGGCTTTCAACGCTTTCAGCGCATCTTTCGCTCATTTCGGTAAATGCTGGAGATACAATCACTCGCGGACAAGTTATCGGATATTCTGGAAATACTGGCTACGCCACCGGTCCTCATCTGCATTTTACGACGATGGCAACGGATGGAGTTCAAATCACCACCAAAAAAAGTACGGTCTGCAAAGGCACTTATACCATGCCCATAGCTGACCTTCGGGCATATCTTGATCCGATGCTTTTCTTGTAAGACGTTTCTTTGAGACTATTTCTTTAATTGTTTAGAAGGTATGAAACCTTTTCTCCAAAAAATGAGTTTATAAGGCAAAGGTCGGAAGAAGAAGTCAGAAGTCGCTTAAGCCTCCGAGGCGGGCGACTTTTTTGTTATTTTATTCATTGTTCTTTCCGAGAACTTTTAATATATTGTGCGACATTAAGTCTAGTCGGACAAGAACTCTAAAAAAGATTTTTAGGCACGCCAAAATAGAAGATATGAAAATACATGCGTCCAAGAGTGGGGAAGAGAGGAATAAAAATTTCCTCTCAACGAAAAGTATTATTCAAGAAGATAAAGAAAATTAAAGATTTACGCTAACCAAGTTTTCAGTTTTGTTCTCTTGGTTAATTGTCGGAAAAGGTATATTGTGCGACATGCTCCTATTGGAGAGGAAAGGCCAAAAACCCCTCTCCCCCAGTACCATTCCGACTACGGAACTATGAAAAAAATCTAGATTATCAAAGTCTTTTTTTCTCGACACTGCATACAAATAAAAAATCCCCCGCCTCAAGGCGGGGGATTTTTTATTTTATTTCTTAATGATTCCCGCTACCGCCAACTCCTGCGAGTCAGCTATTTTCACATTCCAGCACTTGGAAGATGAATTCCATGGTTTCGTTCCCTGTTCCCGGTAGAGGTACCTGGCGTAAGCCATGTTCCCTCGGAGGGTATAGATATCGAAGCCAAGTTTTTTTGAAGTATCAAGGTGATAATCCTCATTAATTTGCATCACTCCGACATCATGATCGTTTATGCTACCTCGGAAAACGTTTCCTTCTTTGTCAGTATGACGGAATCGAGATTCGCACCATGCCACTTTGGCCATGATGGGAGCATCGTTGAAGTAAATATTCACCTGCTCACGGATCGTTTTTTCGCCCGGAATCAATGATTTTCCTAAGGGAGCATCAAGCGCTGATGGAGCTCGTTCTTGGGCAGTAGTCGTATCAAGGTTCGGATCTCCCACGTTGGAGAGAAGAAAAAGTATGCCTGCTGCTAAACCAATAATAAGCCGATTCTTAGCTGTTAATGGCTCCCGGAGAAATCGAATCTGGAGTCCGGAAACGAAAAAACCAGAGTTACCTGATTTCCCTTCATGCTAACATTTTTTGAATCATCTGTCAAGGTTTACGCAAGTCAAAAGGACTCGTGTCAACCTTAAATTTTGGCTCTATAAAGCCACTGTTTTGGGAGCTAAACCACGCCACTTTACTC
>JBBTWL010000056.1:0-3508 GCA_038062775.1 Patescibacteria group bacterium
TGGAGATCAAATGGCGGTGCATGTTCCGCTTGGAGAAGAGGCACAATTTGAAGCACGAGAAATCATGGCGCCCGATAAAAATATCTTAAAGCCCGGAAATGGCGAGCCGACTATTTCCTCTAAGCTTTTGGATGTGGTGCTTGGTTGTTATTGGATGACAAAAATTATTGATGGAGAAAAGGGGGAGGGGAAAATTTTCCCCAATCCAAACAGCGCCATTACGGCATCCGATTTCGATGCGGTTTCTTTTCGAGCGAAAGTGAAAGTGCTTCCAACCGACAAACCGAAGTATGAGCAGTTTAACGGCATTCCGTTTGAAACTTCGGTAGGTCGCATTCTCTTCAACAACGCGCTTCCTGCTGACTATCCGTTCGTCAATAAAGAAATCGAAAGAAAAACACTCTCCGCTTTGGTTGACGACTTGATTGATCGATATGGCATTTACAGCATCGCTCCGATTATGGACAAGATTAAGTCCTTCGGATTCAAGTATGTTTCGCGCGCGGGAATTTCTTGGGGTATTGACGACATCGTTATTCCGGAAGAAAAGAAGAAGATTATTGAAGACGCCCGCAATAAATCTCTCAAAGTAATGGAGGCCTTTAATGACGGTCTTCTTTCTGATGAAGAACGCTATCGAGAAAATATTGAGATCTGGCATCAAGCGAAAAGTGAAGTAGAAAAAATTATTCCAAACTCCCTCGTAAAAGACGCTTCGGTCTATGACATGATTAAATCCGGCGCTCGCGGAACTATTGGAAATATCACCCAGATGGCCGGAATGAAGGGACTCATCCAAAATACCGCTGGAGAAACTATTGAATTTCCGATTATTTCTTCGATGAAAGAAGGATTGACGCCTATTGAATATTTCACGACGACTCATGGAGCCCGTAAGGGTCTTTCTGACACGGCGCTCAACACCGCCAAGGCGGGCTATCTTACTCGCCGTCTTTTTGACGTGGCGCAAGATGTGGTAATTCTCGAAAAGGACTGTGGGACGAAAGATTCTATTGTTATTTACCGTCAGAGCGCTTCGGGAATTGAAATTCCATTTACCAAAACGGTGAAAGGACGCTTCCTGGCTTCCGATGTTTTAGCATCAGGAGGGGAAGTAGTGGCCAAGAGGGGGCAATTCGTTGACTGGAAGGTAGCGGAAGAAATTGAAAAGTCAGGAATGAGTGAAGTCAAGGTTCGTTCTCCGCTTGCCTGCAAGTGTGCCGGAGGAATTTGCCAAATTTGTTACGGGTCAGACCTGGGGAATAATATGTTGATTGAGCTTGGAGAAGCGGTAGGAACGGTTGCGGCTCAAGCCATCGGAGAGCCGGGGACACAGCTTACGATGCGTACCTTCCACGCCGGAGGAACGGCCTCTATCGGGGGAGATATTACGACGGGTCTTCCGCGCGTTGAAGAAATCTTCGAACGTCGAAGTCCGAAAAATCCAGCTGTTATTTCTCATGTGGAAGGCGAAGTCATGGAAATAAAAAATGACGGGAAGGAAAAAATCATCATCGTACTTCCGGATATCCCGCAAGGAAAGAAGAAAGATCGAGAGGCGATAGAGTACACCGCGCATTTCCGCCGAACTCCACTCATCTCGGTCGGGTCAAAAGTTTTGAAGGGAGATCTTTTGACTGATGGATCGGCTGATATTGAAGAGCTCTTCAAGTACGGAGGACGTCACAAAACGGAGGAATATATCATTAGTGAAATCACAAGAATCTACGAGCTTCAGGGAGCCTCCATTTCCCGCAAACACATTGAAGTGATTATTCGTCAGATGTTTTCTCGCCGAAAGGTGGGAGACGCTGGAGACACTTCCTTTATTATCGGGAATGTTGTTTCTCTTGAGAATCTCGAAGCCGAGAACGATCGAATGCGGGAAGCGGGGAAGGAAGAAGCAAAAGCTGATCCTCTCATCATGGGAATTCAAGAAGTTTCTCTTTCGAGGGAGAGTTTTCTTTCCGCCGCCTCTTTCCAACATACGACGAAAATTCTCATCAATGCTTCAATGAAAGGAAGTTCGGATTCCCTTCGAGGGTTAAAAGAAAACGTTATTATCGGACGCCTGATTCCGGCAGGAACCGGTTTTGCCGGATCTGGAAAACACAAAAAGGTCCATGAAATTATTGCGGAACTGGAAGCGAAAGAGCGCGCTCGGGAAGAGGTGAAACTCGAAGAAAGAACAGAAGTGCTTCGCTCGTAAGAATTCTTATTTTTCTACATGCTTCCAAAAAACGGAAACGTAGAAAATATTAAAGCTCGGCTCTCGATTACCGACGTAGTTTCAAGCTACATGAAGCTTGAAAAAGCCGGGATGAACTACAAAGCGAAGTGTCCTTTTCACAATGAAAAGACCCCCTCCTTTATTGTTTCTCCCGCTCGTGGTTCTTTTTACTGCTTCGGATGTGGAGCGAAGGGAGATATCTTCACGTTTGTGGAGCGTTTTGAGGGAGTGGATTTCTTGGGGGCACTCAAAGTTTTGGCCGATCGCGCTGGTGTTACTTTGGAGAGGGAAGATGTTCATTCAAGAGAAAAAAAAGATGAAAAAGAAAAACTTTTCTCCATTCTCGAGCGGGCGACTGCTATTTTCGAAAAGAATCTTTCTTCCACTCCTTCGGTTGGAGCGTACTTAGAAAGTCGAGGGATTTCAACAAAAACCATCTCTCTTTTCCAAATTGGATACGCCTTGCCGGAGTGGAGAAATTTGAGTGACCAACTTCTTTCGGAAAATTTTTCTCTTGAAACCATAGAGAGTTCAGGGGTGGCCAAGAGAGTTCAGGATGGAGCAGAGAGACTCTATGACCGATTTCGGGGGAGGGTGATGTTTCCTCTTTTCGATGCCTCCGGAAGGGCCATTGGATTTTCAGGAAGACTGTTTCCGCCGGATGAAGCGAGGGGAAAGGAGATGGTAGGAGAGGCAAAATACATAAACAGTCCGGAGACTCCCCTTTTCCACAAATCCAAATTTCTCTACGGACTTCATTTTGCGAAAGAGGGAATTCGAAGACTTGGGTTTTCAATGCTCGTTGAAGGACAGATGGATTTGCTCCACGCTCATCAAGCGGGATATCGAAATACCGTCGCTCTCTCCGGAACGGCTCTTTCGGAAGAACAGGTCTCACTCCTCAAGCGTTTTTCCGAAAAACTTCTTTTGGCTCTTGATGGCGATTCGGCGGGGCAAGCTTCAGCGCATAAGAGCGCGGAAATTTCTCTTTCAAAAGGAATGGAGGTAAAAATTCTCTCTCTTCTTTCGGGGAAAGATCCAGCCGATATGCTTATGGAAAATGCTGAAGGATTTAAGGAATGTATTCGTGATGCGAAACATCCTGTTGAATTTTTTCTTGAAAGCGCCATCTCACTTATTCCCGATGAGCGGAAGAGAAAGAAAGAAGGTCTTCGCCTTGTTCTCCCTCTTCTTTTTGCGATTCAAAGTCCGTCGGATCGTGCTCATTTCGAGGGGGTAGTTTCAAAACGTCTCGCGATTTCGGAGGAGGCGTTGAAA
>JBBTWL010000057.1:0-3094 GCA_038062775.1 Patescibacteria group bacterium
ATATCGCGGTTCGGGCAGAAAATGTTCCGACTCTTCCTTCACCGCAGTGGCTTAGGAAAAAACTTGAATCCATTGGGGCGCGATCAATTAATACTTTGGTTGATATTACCAACTTTGTTCTTTTTGATATCGGGCAACCCATGCATGCCTTCGATGCTTCAAAGGTGAAGGGAACTCTTTCCATCCGTCGCTCAAGGGCGGGGGAGAAAATGACCACTCTTGACGCGAAAGAACTTACCTTCGATGGGAGCGAACTCGTCATTGCCGATGACGAGGGAGTTTTGGCGCTGGCCGGAGTAAAGGGAGGGAAAGGGGCGGAAGTAGACGCAAACACCACCTCGGTTATTTTTGAGTCTGCGAATTTTCAACCGACGATTACTCGAAAAACTTCGACCAAGCACGGAATAAAAACAGATGCGTCAAAACGATTTGAAAATGGCATTACCTCGAATTTCGCCGAAGAGGGGATGAAGCTCGCCCTTTCTCTTCTCTCCCAAATTATTCCCGAAGCGAAAGTGAGCGCTCCAGCCGATCGTTATCCTCTTCCGGAAAAATGGACGTATCGAGTGGGAGTTGGAGTGGAGGAGGTGAATAAACTATTAGGCTCGAAAATGATCGATGCGGATATAGAAAACATTCTGAAGCGAACGGGGATTTCTTTCGCTCAAGTTGAACCAAGAAAAATTTTTCTTGAAAAAGCGCGTTCTGTTCTTGGCGCGGAATATTCCCGTGGGGCGAGTGTTCTCCGTGATGCTCCCAACCTCTTTGATTGCTCCTCTCTTGTTTCTTGGGTTTCCGTTGAGGCTGGGTATAGCATTCCTCGAATAGCGATTGATCAGTTTTTCTTTGCCCGTTCTCTTGTTAAGGAAGAAATTCTCCCGGGAGATTTAATTTTTACTAATACCCACGAAGTGGTACATACCGAAGGGAGTCACTATTCCCAAGTGCTTCAAAAAGAGATTCCGGAAGAGGCCATCAGAACAAAAACTGTCGAATATATGCCGGGAAAAGAGTTTTCTCAAGGCATTGACCATGTTGGTATTTTTGTGGGGAATGGAGAAGTGATACACGTAGGTTTTGGAACAAAAAAGGTTATAAAAGAAAAACTCTCGGAAAGTCCGCAATTTAAAAACGAGTGTTTCTATAGAAGGGTGATTGAAGAAGAAGCCTCCCGATACGTACTCTCCATTCCTCCGGAGCGACTCGATCTTCGGCTTAAGGAAGATGTCATAGAAGAAATTGGGCGCCTCTATGGATATGAAAAAATAGAAGCCGTTCTTCCTTTGATGCAAAGAAAGGGGAGTGAGCACAAGAGATTATTCTATGGAAACAAGGTGCGGAAGTTTTTAATCGAGAATGGCTTTTCGGAAGTGTATACCTCTTCTTTTGCGCTTCCCGGAGAGGGTGAAGTTGAGCTTCAAAATCCCGTAGCAAAAGACAAACCTTTTATGAGAAAAAGTTTGGCGGTTGGGATGAAGCTTTCGCTTCAAAGTAACAATTACTACGCCCCGCTTCTTGGTCTCCATGACGTGAAGATTTTTGAAATTGGGAATGTATTCACTTCAAGTGGAGAATACCAGTCGATTGGGATTGCTCTTTTTCCAAAGAGTAAAATTTCAGCAGAAACAGCAGAAGATCGTTTCAAAGTTTTACTGGCGAATCTTTTTTCTTCACTTGGAACTTCGGAGGCGGTAATCATTTCTTCGGTTTCGCTTGCTGGAGAGAAGTACCAAGGAGTATATTTTGAAATGAATTTTGACCGTATTATCGAGAAACTTCCCCTTCCAGAGGGGAGAGAGACTCTTCCTCGTTTGGGAAATATCTACCGTCCGCTTTCGACCTATCCGTTTGTGGTTCGAGATATTGCGCTCTTTACTCCGAAAGATGTTTCTTCAGAGGAAATCGAAGAAGTTATTTCTGAAACTGCCGGAGTCTTATTAGTTCGTCTCGATCTTTTTGATACCTTCAAGAAAGGAGAACAAATTTCCTTCGCCTTTCATCTGGCGTTTCAGTCCATGGAGAAAACTCTTTCTGATGGAGAGGTGAATGATATTATGAAACGAGTGGGAGAAGTAACGTCTTCCCGCGGATGGGTAGTTCGGTAAAAATATGGAAACAAAACTTTTAGTTCCATTCCACTCTCAATATGAGATTTCCAACCGAGAGTGGAATACGCGCTCCTGTGGCATGGCCTCTTTGGCCATGGTGATTGAATTTCTTGGGAGTCCGAGGGTGGATTTGTTTTCTCTGGTAGAGGAGGGGAGAGAGAAGGGAGGATATCAGTTAAATATTGGCTGGAAGCATGATTACTTTTTACAAAAGGCAAAAGAAGAAGGGTTTGTGGGAGTTCGAGAAGAAAAAATGAATATTGAAGAAGGAGTTTTAAAATTACAGAGTGCTTTAGAAAAAGGCGTTGCTCCGATTGTTTCCGGGAGAAAAAGATTTTTTGGGGAAGAGAGAGCATCTCATCTTGTGGTACTTACCGGTTTTGGCGGGGAAGGAAAAGATTTTTATTTTCTCTACCACGACCCAGAAATGCTCGATGAACATCGCGGGGCGTATCGAAAAGTCTCTCTTTCTGACTTCAAGAACGATTGGCGCAAAATGGCTATTTTTCTCTCCAAATAACAAAGAGTAACGAAGAACCCCCAGAGCACGGCGCTCTTGGGGGTTGGGGTGGCGGAGGTCTTAAGTTTTGGTAACACTCCGAAGCCCTTCGGAAGAGAGGGGAATACACGACATGCCTTTGGGTATTGCTTTGGTTGATACCGGTTCTTGTTTGAAAGGAATTTCTTTTTCCATTCTTACCGAAGCGCTCCATATGAGGAGCCCGCCCAACAAGAACATCCCTGCTACGACGCTCCCCGCAATTATAACGGGGTGGTCGCCAGTGTATCGTCTTTTCATACCAGCTTCCTTTCATGGTTCTTCCTCTCTCATTAAATAGGAAGACCAAAATGAAGTCAATTTTTTAAAATATTCCGCCCTCTTCTCTCCTTTTAAACCCAATTTTCAGGCCGTTTTCTGGTCATTTTTACCCTCGCTTTTTGAGGAGATTTTTGATAGAATATGGATCATAAGCCAAGAGGGATTT
>JBBTWL010000058.1:0-2574 GCA_038062775.1 Patescibacteria group bacterium
TAAGAAGTAAGAAGTAAGAAGTAAGAAGTAAGAAGTAAGAAGTAAGAAGTAAGAATCAAGGAGAACAAAATAAAAATCCCTTCGCTTGAGGCGAAGGGATTTTCCGTTCTTAATTCTTACTACTTTCGTCTTGCTTCCCCTGCCTCGCCGTAGCTTTGGCGAAGGTGGGTCCTTCCTATTGTGCGGTAAACTTTGCGAAAATCGGACCAGTGGCATTCTTCACCCCTCCGTCTTTATCGAGACTAAAATCTTTGTCACCATCATCCCGATAAAGAGTCGCATAGTAAACGCCCTTCGGGGCCATAGCCCGAAGAAGACGCACTTGCCCAAGGTGAACCCCCGGCTCAAACATTTTTGCCCCTAAGACATTTCCCCATTTGCCGTCCTTCTCTTCATGAATGGCGACCCACGTATTTGCCGAAACCGTTACTACATTGAGCTCAACCATATCCCCCGCCTTTTGATTCCCTACCGCTAAAACATCCTGGCCGGTAGAAACAACCATCTCGGCGCGCACTCCCGGAGTTCCCGCCATTGCTACGCCTTCCTTTTTCAACATATCTCCCGCAGAAGTTTCTTCAGAAAGAGCCCCCTCCTCTGTTTCAGATGAAAGTGTCGAATCCCCCATATCCTTCGGAGCAGAAACACTCTTCCCGTTTATCACCCAATACCCCAAAACTCCGACTAAAAGACCCGCTAAAAAGGCAAGAAAAAGCTTTCTGTTTTCACTCATATTTTTGAGGCTATTCATTAATGCCCCTATCGTACTCTCTTCGAGGAAGCTGTCAAAATAGCGGAAAAATCGAAAATATTTTGTAATTTTTCCGTTTCACCGAGAGAATATAGGACATTTTTCCGTTCAACAAAAATATTCCACCCCAAACGTTTCCCTTGGCGGTAGAGCTTCATGTTGGGGTTGAAACAAACGGGGTGCTCTACCAGCTCAAGAAAGGAAATATCTCCTTCGGTATCTCCCACTCCGAGAGACCCTTCGAGGGTAAGATTCTCTTTTTCCACCGCTCGCCGGACAATGTTTGCTTTGTTCGCAATCAAATGCTCATCAACAATATTTCCAGTGAAGCGATCCGATGGGCCGAGCTCATAAATTCTTCCATACACCTTGTCAAAACCGAGCTCCCCGCAAAATTGATCGAGGATAGTTTTCGGAGACTGCGAAATCGCCAGAAGAAAGTATTTCTTTTTCCTAAGTTCCTTCAGGAGATCTCGAGTAAAACGATACACCCTGCTGTGGTAGCGCTCGATAACAAGTTTTGAGGTATCGAGAAATTCTTTATAGGAAACGCCTTTAATGTTTTTGGTGAATACTTTCACCACCGCATCAATGTAGGAATCGTAATCGCCCTTTCGGTCGAGCCAGCGAACCTTTTCTTTTTCATAATCCTTCCGCACAGATTCCTTGAAAATTTCTTTTTCGATAAGCACTTCAACCAGTTCAATAAGCAAACTCGAGCGGAAAATCGTTCCATCAACATCAAAAATTGCCACCTTCCTCTTCTTTGGCAGTGGAGAATTCATGGGGAAAGTATAGCGCAAAAGAGAGGGGGGTTGAGATTTTCCATTACAAGGTTCGACCTTGTAATGTTTCCCAAGGTTCGTCCTTACAAGGTTCGACCTTGTAATGTTTGGGACTTTCTCCTCCCTTTTTCTTAAGAATTAAACCACTTCCAGATTTTTTCGGTTTCTATATACCAATCGCGAATATGGAGAAATCGTTCTGAAGAAATGGAGAGACTCTCGAGAGAAACATTTTTGACTTGCACCGGAGGAACATAAATAAATTCAGGGGAGTAGAGAAAAACGGCCGGGTGATCTTTTCGTATTTCGGCGAGAAAATTTTGGAATTTTTCACTGCGAAGTTTCCTGTCGGAAGTCGCTCTTGTTTGCGTCAAACTATCATCCGCCTTTTTGTTCGTATACATGGCGATATTAAGCCCCGGGTCATTTCTTTGGCTTGAATGCCAGAAGGCATAGAGGTCGAGATCGCGTCCCACCACTTCTCCGTACAAAAGAGCTTGATACTTTCTCTCGCGAATAACGTTGAGCGTTAAATCTCCAAGCTCAAAGAAATTCAATTCCACCTTCGCTCCCACCGCTTCAAAATTTTTCTTCAAAATTTCAGCGGTGCTCTTCAGCTCCGTGGCGTTTGAAGTAGCCAAAGAGAAAGAGAGAGTCTGTTTTTCTTGCTTCGCATTTTTCCCCGTTCCTTTTTTGGTCGTTAACTCATACACCCCTTCAGTATTTTTCTTCCATCCTTTTTTTTCAAGAAGCGTTTGCGCTTGAAGAATACGCTCTGAAAGAGGGATTTGGTATTCATCGCTCGGCAGAACAATATCCGGAGGGAAGGGGGAATCGATAGGAACGCCAAACCCATACAAAGCATTTTCAATTATTGATTCTCGGTCGACCACTAAGTCAAGCGCCTCGCGAACTTCCGGTTTCGTAAAAATAGCGGCTTCATTTTGATTGAAAAAGACTCCGAAAATACGAGGGAGGGGAGCGGTCGAAACTTTCTTCTCAAGTTTTTCATCAATGATTCGTTTTGGATCAATCCCA
>JBBTWL010000058.1:2584-8579 GCA_038062775.1 Patescibacteria group bacterium
CACCAAACGAATCTATGTTCCCGTTTGTGTAGGCGGAAATGAGAGCGTCTTCGTTCGTAAAGAATTTCAAAACAATTTTTTGAATAAAAGACTCTCGGGGAAGAAGATTCTTAAAGGACTCGAGCGTATAGGATTCCGGAAGTCCTTTGTCGGGATTGAAAGAAACCGAAGTAACCTTGTAGAGACCGCTTCCGATGGGTTTTTGAGAATTGTAAATACTGAAGGTGAACTCTTCTTCGGAGAGATCTTTCCACAAATGCTTCGGCAAAATCCCAAGTGTCGTGTTCCCAAGAAACGGAGCATACGGCTGTTTCAAATGAAGTTTAATTTCTCGAGGAGAGACTTTCTCTACCTCGACCCCATCCCAGCTCGCCCGCTTCGGACTTTTGAGTGCTGGGTCTTGTGCTTTCATAATAGTAAATTCAACATCGTCCGCTGTAACCGGCGTCCCGTCATGGAATATCGCCCTCTCACGAAGGATGAAGCCGTAGGTGAGCCCGTCGTCGGAAACGCTGTAACTTTCAGCCAAGTCCGGAGTGTAACTTCCGTCACTTTCGGCCCGGAGAAGTCCGGAATAAATAAGCCCGGTTAAATCTCGGTCGGCATCGGAAACGGCAAGAAGAGGATTTATAAAACGAGGAGAACCGACAATCCCCTCGGTGAAAGAGCCTCCGGAGATAGGGCGAGAAACAAGAAAAAGATCGTTTAATTTTGAAAAGAGAGAATAGGCGCTTATGAGAAGAATGAAGGAGAGGAGGTAGAAAGCGATGCGTTCGGCAAAGGTAAATCGCTCGAGGAGACCCTCGATAGCCCTAAATCGAGAAGCAACATGTTTCTTGTCGTATTTGTCAAAAGGATTCTGCATATCAGAATAGCAAAAGCGGGATTACCCGATTTTGCTCAAAAACTACTTGATGGTCAGAGAAACTACCGCGAAAACTATAAAGAGGACAGCGATAGCAATAGTGGCATAAAAAACCCATTTTTCAGCTCCTCGACGAGTTCCCATTCCAAATGGTTCCACTCCTCCAAAAGCGCCTCCGAGTCCAGCCCCTCTTTGCTGAAGGAGTATTGCCCCGACCAAAAGGAGGGAAAGGACAATCTGTATATACGGTAAAAATTCGACTATCTGCATACCGAAAGAGGATAGCACACCTTCTGCCGAAATCAACGCAAGTGGGGAGCGGTTAGCTGGTGGGGGGTGGGGGATAGCTTTTTGAAATAACCAAAATAAAAAACAGGAGAGGTTGTTACGCCTCTCCCGTGCGGTCAGTGTGGAGTGGAGTGTACTGCATCCATTGCTTTCTTTACATGAAAGCATATATAACAAATATTGTCAAGCCACTCGGGGCTAGACTCGAGAGAAGACATCCCTATAATGACTACCTGTAAAAACCTACCCCTAAGGCGAACAACCAACTTATGAAAAAGAAAACAAAATTAAAGAAAACGCTTCAAAAGAGGGTAAGAAGGGCTACTTCTCCTTCTTTTTCAAATTTTTCAAAAAAAAGCTCGAGCGCCAAGACGACTGAAAATGAAAAAATCCGTCCTCTCGGGGATCGAGTGCTCGTACGGGAAATCACCAAAGGAGAGGAAGAAAAGACGGCTTCTGGATTCATTCTCCCTACTTCAGAAGACAAAAATTCAGATTTCAAAAAAGGAGTGGTTGTCGCGGTGGGCCCGGGGAAATATGACGATGGCGTTCTCGTTCCGGTGGGAGTTAAAAAGGGAGACAAAGTGCTCTTTAGCTGGGGGGACAAAGTAAAAATTGACGGTGAAGAGCTCTCTCTCGTCAAGGAATCCGAAATCTCCGCTATTTTTTCCTAAAATTTTCTCCCTTACCTCCTACAAGCTAATCAGCTAAAAAGCTACAACCTAAACCATGGCAAAACAGATTCTCTATAACGAAAAAGCTCGCGAAGCGATTCGCCGAGGAGTGGACGCGGTGGCGAACGCGGTAAAAATTACCGTTGGTCCTCGCGGACGAAATGTCGTTTTTGACAAAGGCTACGGAGGGCCAACCATTACGAACGATGGCGTTACCATCGCCAAAGAAATCACTCTTTCTAATAAATTTGAAAATATGGGAGCGGAAATCATGAAAGAGGTCGCTTCAAAAACCAATGATTCCGCGGGGGATGGAACCACGACCTCGGTCATCATCGCTCAAGCCATCATCTCTGAAGGTATCCGCCAAACCTCAATGGGAGTGAACGCGATGGGCATTCGCATGGGAATTGAAAAAGCTTCCGAAGAAATTGTTTTGGCGCTCAAAGAAATGGCAAAGCCTATTAAGAGTGACGAAGAAATCATGCAGGTGGCAACCATCTCTGCCGAAAATAAAGAAATTGGAAAAATTATTGCGGACACCATAAAGAAGGTGGGGAAGGACGGAGTCGTTACGGTTGAAGAATCCCAAGCTTTCGGAGTTACCGCCGAATTTGTCGAAGGACTTGAGTTCGACCGCGGGTACGTTTCCCACTATATGATTACAAACGCCGACCGTATGGAGGCAGAGTATAAAGATCCCTATATTCTTTTGACGGACAAGAAAATTTCCTCCATCAAAGAGATCCTTCCTTTGCTTGAAAAAATTGCCCAGACAGGGAAAAAAGAGCTCGTCATTATCGCCGACGATGTTGAAGGAGAAGCGCTCACAACGTTTGTCGTCAATCGCCTTCGCGGAACCTTTAATGTGTTGGCCATCAAGGCTCCCGGATACGGAGACCGAAAGAAAGAAATGCTTGAAGATATTGCGACCACCATCGGAGCGACGGTGGTTTCTGAAGAAGTGGGGACAAAATTGGAAAATGCCGACCTCTCGCATCTCGGACGAGCGCATCGTATTGTTGCCACCAAAGATTTGACTACCATTGTCGGCGGAAAAGGAAAAAAAGAAACCATTGAAGGACGACTCAAGCAACTTCGAAAACAAAAAGAAGACACGACCTCAAAATTCGATATTGAAAAACTCGATGAACGGATTGCAAAACTTTCCGGAGGGGTGGCGCTCCTCAAGGTTGGGGCGGCGAGTGAAACCGAGATGAAGTATTTGAAATTAAAAATTGAGGACGCGGTAAACGCCACGAAGGCCGCCATTAGTGAAGGCATCGTTCCGGGAGGAGGGGTGGCGCTCATCAAAGCGGCCGAAAAAGTGGAGAAGAAAAATCTTCAGAGTCCTTCTGGAAATTTCATGGAAGAATTCAGGGTAGGGGTCTCAATTGTTCTTAAGGCGCTTGAGATGCCACTTCGACAAATTGCTATTAATGCCGGGAAAGATGACGGAGCGGTTATTGTCGAGAAAGTAAAAACCGGAAAAGGAAATACTGGGTATGATGCCTCAAAAGACGAAATCGTTCCTGACATGATTGCCGCTGGAATTGTAGACCCAGTGAAAGTTACTCGTTCTGGAGTTGAAAATGCGACTTCTGCTTCTGCCATGATCTTGACCACTGAAGTTGCGATTGCGGATGAGCCCGAAAAAGAAAAATTGGCACCCACCGGCATGGGAGGGGAGATGGAGTACTAAACGGAAGAAGCAGGAAGAAAGTATTAAGAATTAAGAAAAAACTGCTATAATTCAAGCAGTAACCAATACTAAATACCATGAATACAACGTACATAGTGCTAGGAATTATTGCGGTAGTTGTTCTCTGGGTCGTTTTTGCCTACAACGGATTTATCAGACTCGTGAATCGAGCAAAAGAGGCATGGTCTGACATTGAAGTGCAGATGAAGCGCCGATACGATCTCATCCCCAATCTCGTTTCGACCGTAAAAGGATACGCGACCCACGAAAAGGAGGCGTTTGAAGCCGTAACGGAAGCTCGAAGCCGCGCCATGGGAGCCTCCTCCGTCGCCGATCACGGAAAAGCAGAAAATATGCTCACCGGAGCTTTGAAATCCATCTTTGCCATCGCCGAAGCCTATCCTGACCTTAAGGCCAACCAGAATTTTCTTGAACTCCAGAGAGAACTTTCGGATACAGAAAATAAAATCCAGGCCGCCCGACGCTTTTATAACTCAAATGTCATGTCGCTCAATACGGGTATCGAACAATTCCCAGGGAACATCATTGCTGGAGCTTTTCATTTTGCCAAAATGGATTTCTTCGAGCTTGAGGCTTCCGAAGAAGCTGCGAAAGAACCGGTGAAAGTGAGTTTCTAACCGACAAAGAAAGAAGATGTTCTTGATCTGGCTTCCAGAGTTTATTTTCTTATAAAATAACCATCCCTAATAGCTAACACCTAACAAGCTAAGAAGCTAACATCATGACCCTCTACACTCACCAAGATTCAAACATTCGAAAAACGTGGTTTCTTATGACGACCTTTCTCATCGTGGCCATTGGATTAGGGTGGGCGGTTTCTGCCTATTTCCAAAGCCCTGTCATTCTCTACATCGCGGTTGCCTTAAGCATCATCATGAACGTCGGAAGCTATTGGTTTTCCGACAAGCTCGTCATCAAAATGAGCGGGGCTCGGCCAGTCACCCACCAAGAATTTCCTGATCTCTGGAACTCTCTCGAAAATCTTTCTATCACGGCAGGACTCCCCATGCCAAAGCTCTACATTATTACCGACCCTTCTCCGAACGCTTTTGCGACCGGGAGAAATCCGGAACATTCCGCCGTAGCGGTGACCACCGGGCTTCTGCAAATTTTGGACAAAGCAGAACTTGAAGGAGTTTTGGCGCACGAACTCTCTCATATTGGAAACCGTGACATGCTGGTTGCGACTGTTGTGGTGGTACTTGTCGGATTCATCGCCATTCTTTCTGACATTTTTATTCGAAGCGCGCAGTTTGGCGGAGGAAGAGACCGAGATGCGGGAAAGGTGCAGTTGGTTGCATTTCTCGCGGGGATTATTCTTGCTCTCTTCGCCCCTCTTATCGCCAAACTCATTCACCTTGCCATTTCCCGAAAAAGAGAATTTTTGGCCGATGCTTCCGGAGCCCTCCTCACTCGCTATCCCGAAGGACTCGCTTCCGCTCTCCAAAAAATCGGAGGCTACGTCGGCCCGATGCGTCATGCCAATCATGCCACCGCGCATCTTTTCATTTCAGACCCATTCGACAAAGAAGACCGGAAGTCTTTTTTTTCAAAAATTGATAAAATTTTCATGACGCATCCACCCATACAGGAGAGAGTGAATGCTTTGCGGAGTAGTTAACTCCTAACAAAAAAAATTGACAAATAAAAAGAAACTGGCATAGTTTCTCTTGGGGTACTTTCTTGTTGAAAGAAGGTGCAAAATACAAATAAGTTCGTTAAGGGGAAAAAGAAAATGGCAACACTCACACTGCCACCAGGGGTAACGATGAAACATCGGGGAGGGGACCACAGCTCAGATTCTAATTCCAAGAATTTTTCGATGGGCAAGACACCCCCCGCGCCAAGTCCGCAAGCTTCCTCGGCAAACCACGAAGAGAGTGATTTTTATCCAGGCCAAGGGAGCCTGCCCCGCGGGAGACTTCGTGTCTCAAGCGGGAGATCCAGATTCTAGAACCTTTGTGGATGGGCAGTGGCGTCATTTTCACCATCTGACGCCATGTATTCCCCCGCCTATGGCGGGGGTTTTTAATTCTTAAAACAAAGCTGGAAATAATAAGAAGAATGAGGCACAATGGCCGGGCTTGGGCTCAACTACTCCGCACCCAAGGAGTGGCCGCCCGAGCCCGAGAGGCTAAAAATACACGGAGGGTTCACAGAGAGATCTAGTGCACTAAGATTGCAATCAATTTTCCTAAGAGCAAAGTGATGAGTTGAAATGAAAGTTGCAGTCCCGCACATTGCGGAGGAGTGGCTGAGCGGTTTAAGGCGCTCGCTTGGAAAGCGGGTTAGGAGTAATCCTACGCAGGTTCAAATCCTGTCTCCTCCGCAATGTGCGGGAGAAAGCGTGCGTACCGCAAGGTACCGAGAGCAACACATTTCTCCGACATCTTGTCGTGAGAAATAAGAAATGGACAAAAAAGAATTTGAGGAGAAGAAAAAAGA
>JBBTWL010000059.1:0-8350 GCA_038062775.1 Patescibacteria group bacterium
AATTTGGCGAGCGTTTTGAGGATTTTGTCGAGCTCTCCAGCTTCTTCTCCGACCCGCGCCATCTGCACCACAATCCCCGGAATTTCAGGAGACTTCGGGAGAGAATCGGAAAGGGTTGCTCCGTTTTTCACCCGATCCGCCACTCCCCGCAAAATATCTCGGTACACGTAGTTATCCACCACATCTCCGGTAATTTCAATGGCTCGAACAATCGGAATTCCACTGGAAAGCATGGTGCTTAAATTATCCGTAATGCGAGCCAAGTAGAGCTTTTTGAAAAGATCTCCGACATACGGAATGGAAACCTTCAAAGAATCGAGAGAGACCCTCCCCCGCTCGGTCATAAAAAATCGAGCCAAGAAAAATCCAAGAAGCACGAGCGCCCCAAGCATAAAAATCCAGTAATCCTTAAAAAAGTCGCTTAAAGCCAGTACGACTTTTGTATAGACGGGAATAGCTTGCCCAGACTCGCGCAAAATTCCGCTAATTTTTGGAATAACCATGGTGAGCATGAGCACCATAACCGCGAAAAAGGTGAAAATAACAAAGGCCGGGTAGACCAAAGCATTTTTAACTTTTGAAGTTACTTCATAGTTTCGGTCGAGATAATCGGCCAAATAGAGAAAGACTTCGGAAAGTTTTCCGCTCTCTTCACCGGATTTCACCATGTTCACATAGAACCCGCTGAAAACGTCCGGATGCTTCGAGAGAGCCAGAGAAATAGCGCTCCCTCCCTGAAGTTGGTCAGTCACATCGGCAAGTTTTCGAGCCAGTTTCGGGTTGTCATTTTCCGAGGAAAGCATGCGAAAAATACGAAGGGCGGATACTTGAGAGTCAAAAAGAGTCGCAATCTGGCGAGAGAGAATAACTATATCTTTGTTCGATACCCCCTGAAATAAAGAGAGGTCTCTTTCCAGAAAAGGTTTGTCCCCCGTATCTTCCTCGATGGAAGAAATAATAAGACCTCGACGCTGGAGAGAGTTGATAGCAAGATCGGAGTTCAGCGCGTCAATACTTCCGTTCGACTCCCTCCCCGTCTTATCTATGGCTTCATATTTGAATAACATGAGATTAGCTTTTTAGCTGATTAGCTTTTTAGCTAGTAGTGAAGAGAAGAGAGAGAAAGAAAAAAAGAAAAGATTCATGATTTTACAAAAGTCTATCGAGGATTTTAGGATTCAAAGAATGAAGATAGGCGTTTTCGGCCGTAATTTCGCCTCGGCGGACAAGGTCGGCCAAAGACCGATTGAGGTCAATCATTCCCTGATCAAGTCCGGTTTCAATGACCGTATTAATTTCATGCGTTCGCTTTTCACGAATGAGATTTGAGACGGCAGAATTATTGATGAGCAATTCGTAGGCCGGAACCATGCCTCCTGAAATTCGCGGAATAAGTCTCTGGGAGAAAATTCCCGCGAGACTGGAAGAAAGCTGAATGCGGATTTGATCCTGTTGGGTTGAAGGAAACGAGTCGATAATACGATCAATCGTTTGAGCGGCGTTATTGGTGTGAAGCGTAGAGAGCACGAGGTGCCCTGTTTCCGCGGCCGTCACGGCCGTGCCAATCGTGTCCGAACTTCTCATTTCACCGATCATAATGACATCGATATCCTCGCGGAAAACCGACTTGAGCGCCGCTTCAAAACTCGCCGTATCAATGCGCACTTCCCGCTGGTCAATAATGGATTTTTTTTGCTCAAAGACATACTCAATCGGATCCTCAATCGTCACGATATGTTCCGCGCGCTCGCTGTTAATAAGATCAATCAAAGCCGCAAGGGTGGTCGTCTTTCCCTGCCCGACAGGACCTACCACCAAGAAAAATCCTTGCGGGCGACGAGAAAAAGTCTCAATAATTTGAGGTAAATTCAGCTCGGCAACGGTTCTAATTTTTCTCGGTATAAGACGAAGCGCAATAGAAATGGCTCCTTGCTGAAAGAAGGCGTTCCCGCGAAAACGAGCCTCGTCTTTGTAGGCGTAGGGAAAATCCACCTCTTTCGTTGCCAAGAAAGAGTCTCTCGCTTCTTTGTGGAGAAGAGCCGTAAGAAGGCCTAAGGTGTCTTCTCGACCCAACATCGGCTTTTTGGCGAGGGGAACCAGAAAGCCCGAAACGCGAATGGTGGGGTGTCTGTTTTCAGAGAGATGAAGATCCGACGCTCCTTCAGCAATGACGATTTGTATAAGATCCTCAACTTCTTTTTTATAATCCATAGTCATCTTGGTATGTTTTTATGAAAGTGTGAAAAAACTACTCTTTCTCCTATTGTTTCTTTTGGAGAATTTCCTGAACCCGCTCAAGCACCTCTGAAGGAATTGTTGAGGCTTTAACAATATATCCGTCAATTCCGAAATCCTTTGCCGCATCGACATCGGACTGCTGTCCTTGGTTTGAGAGCACAATAATCACCGCATCTTTTGCCAAAGTGCCTTCTCGAATTTTTTTGAGCACATCGAGACCTGAAATCGTCGGCATAACCACATCAAGAAGAATCACTGCTGGGTTTAACCCCGCGCTAAGCTTGTCGAGCGCTTCCTGCCCTCCGTAAGCCACCTCGACCTCGTATCCTTTCTCTCGAAACTTCACCGAATACATATCGAGAAGAAATTTATCGTCATCAACTATAAGAATCTTTTTTCCTTCGTGCGCCATAGTAGTAAGTTAGAGTATAACAAAAATTATCCAGTAAAGTCACATGGAAAGACTGTTCACTTCTTCGAACGGAATCATCCGTTGTGAACATTTCATAATCGCGTCCTCTTGCATAGAAAGCATTCCCTTCCGCCGAACGATTTTTCGAATGTCAGGCTCATTGGGAGTTCGCAAAATTGCCTCTTCGATTTCCTTGTCCATTTCAAACATTTCGTACACTCCGATACGCCCCCGAGTCCCATTCGGACACTCTGGAGTTTGGGCAAGTTCATACAAGAATCCCGAGGTTGGAGCAAGTTTTCGAAACTCTTCCGGCACTTCGGAGAATTTATTTTCAATCCACGCTTTCAAAGACCCCTCAATCGCCATCGGGTGTCCCGAATTGGGACACAGTTTCCGAACCAGTCTTTGCGCCATCGTCAAAATAAGAGTTGGAGCGATAAGAAATGGATCGACCCCCATATCGATAAGGCGCGGAATAACCCCGACGGCATTATTGGTGTGAATAGTGGAAAGCACCAAATGCCCCGTAAGCGCGGCCTGCACCGCAAGTTGTGCGGTTTCTTTATCTCGAATTTCACCGACCATAATAATGTCCGGGTCCTGACGAAGCGTGGTACGAAGCCCCGAAGCGAAGGTGTAGTTGATTTCAGGACGCACTTGAGACTGACTCATCCCCTCAAGGTTATACTCAACCGGATCTTCCAAAGAAAGTACGTTGTGTATCTCCCGATCAATTTCCTTGAGCATCCCATAGAGGGTGGTGGACTTTCCGCTTCCGGTAGGCCCCGAAATAAGAATCATCCCATAGGGCTTATTGATGGCCCGGCGGATAAGACGCTTATGCTCTTCGGTAAGTCCGGTATCTTCAAGAGAACGCACCCCTTTCTCCTTATCCAAAATACGCATCACAATCTTTTCCCCATAATAGGTAGGGAAGGTTGAAACACGAAAATCCACTTCTCGCCCTTCGATTTTTGCGCTGAAACGGCCGTCTTGTGGCTTTCGTCTCTCATCAAGCTTCATATTGGAGAGAATTTTAATGCGGGCCACCACTTGAGAATGCACGGAGACAGGCAAAATGAGCGAAGTGTGGAGATCGCCGTCAATGCGGAAGCGCACCCGCACCTTATCCGACATGGGTTCAACGTGAATATCGGATGCCAGTCCTTCAATGGCATAGCGAAGTATGGTAGCCACAATCTTCGTTACCGGAGCATCTTCGATAATCTGTGTCTCTCCGGGCCCTGCTTTTTTTACCGCTCCAAGGTCTGCGGTTTCATTGTCGACGTTCATGGCAGAACTCTCATCACCGAGCTCGGTAAGCGCTTTCCCCACCTCTCCCGAAAGACTTTTGTAGGCCTCAATCACCTTGGCAAAGTCTTCTTCCGAAATAAGGAAGAGTTTGAAGGGCATATTGATTTTTGAAGAGATGAAAGCCAGCGCGTCTCGGGCTTCGATGTTATCCGGATCCACCACTCCAACTTCGAGCACTCCTTCCGCTACCCCAATCGGAACAAATTTATAATGAACCGCCGACTCCTCGGGAATATATTTGAGAATCTCCAAGGGGATAGAATCCTTCCCCACAGAGCGGGAGGGAACGTTCATATTCTCACCCTTCGCCGCGATAATCTCGACTGAAGAAATCCCGCGCTTGCGCAAGAGATGCTCCACCGAGACATCCAGGCGCTTTGCCTCCACCTCTAAAAAGTCGGCTTCTGTACGGGCGATAACGCCTTTTTCAACCAAGACACTCAAAAGACTCATGGCAAAAGGAGGAGGCATCTAGAAATCATCGTTAATAATAATGTTCAGATTCCCCTGGGATACTGGAGCGGCGTCGGTCGCAGGGGCAAAAGGATTGAAACGACCTTTTGGTTCGGGAGAAATATCCCGCCCGAATTTTTCAAGTGACCGAAAGACCGTGCTTGAAAAAATAGAGTCGTCAATTTTAATTTTTTTAATATCGATAAGCGCACGAAGCACTTCCCCTTCAGCTCCACTTAAGATCACATTTTGAGTAGTGAGGAGAGCCCCCTCGTCAACAGTATTATCTGCAAAATAATACTTCCACACCAAGAAGGCTCCGAGAAGCAGGGCTATGAAGAGGACGATATTTTTTCCTTCCTGTTTTAAAAAATCCATAGCGTTAGTTATTTAAGCCAATAGGTCCGAAGCGTTATGTTGTACTCATACTTACCCGTATCGGAGTTTTTCAAAGTAATAGAAACGATATCGACCAACCGCTCACTCTTTTCAACATCCCGAATAAACTGCCGGAAGGTGTCATACTCCGCCGAAACAGAGAAGCTTATCGTTACGGTCCCAAGAGGAGTGGTATCAGAGGGGGTAGAGTTTCCTGCCGCGGCTTTGGTGATGTCGCCCACACGAACATTCTTGACGGCCAATCCATGTTTCTCGGCAATTTGCGCGATATCAAGAATGAGACGGATGTTATCAATAGAATCCGGAAGCAAACTCTCAAGTTTGTCGAGATTCGTTTTTACGATATTTTTCTTTACATCCGTTAATCCTTGGATCTGGGAAGCTAGAGTACTCCAATCATCAAGGGCTTTGGCGAGTTGTGCTTCCTCTATTTTCAGTCTCTTAATTTCTTGGTACTGCTTATCAGTAAACCCAAAAAAAATGGCAGCTGAAACGATGAGGAGGAGGACTGGCAATAAAACTTTTCCCATTGGTTTAGTCGTTCGTTATTGGCAATGACGGAATATTTTCCGTACTTTCCGAATTCGTATCCCGCACATTTGCGGAAGGCGAAGAGGAAAGAGTTTGCCCGTAGTTTACGGTACTCGGGTCGACCTTGGCGGTCATCTTAAACGTCACCCCCTTTGGACTATTGGCGAGATCAGAAAAGACCGGCTCGTGTATGCCAGAGAGGCCCGAGAAGACCTTGGACTGGAAGGCGATGGACTCATATCCTTTCGCTTCTCCTAAAATGGTAGCGGTTATTCCTCCGCTTTTCCCGTCTCCCCCTCCGGGGAGAACAGAGAATTCGAAAGAACTAAGACGAATACTTTTCAAGACATTGGCTTCGAGAAGATCAAAAATTGAAGAGACGGAAATGTGGCCACCAAGAAGAGACTGCACTTGGGTAATCCGGTCGTTTAAACGCTTTAAATCCCGAATAGAATCAAGATACGTCTTATTGTTCTTTCTTTGATTTTCAAGTGCGGTGCGGTTTGTTTCAGTACTTTCTTGGAGTTTCCCTTTGTAGAAAAAAGCGAAACCCGCGGAACTGGAGGAGCCGAAGAAAATGAGAACGGAAACAAGGAGTATGAGATTAACCCCACGAGAAGGAGCTCTCCCTTCTGGTTTTTTCGGAATAAAAGACGCTTGAGAAGTTCTATCCATTACACCACTTATTATATAAGGGCTTTTGGATAGACGCTATGGAGAACGTGTTAATTTCGCCAGAGCCACTCCGAGGGCTACCGAAAACTCCGGTCCAACTTCTTTCAGAACGTTCCCCAGAAATGCCGGGGCTACCACTTTGGCGAAAGGGTCGGCAATTTCGATTTCATTTTGAAAATGAAGGGCGGTGGTTTTCGAGAAACCCTTCATCGCAATCCCTCCTCCGGTCAAAAGCACTTTCCCGACAGTTTTATTAAATTTCTTTTCAAAAGCAAGCAGTACCCTGTTTGCCTCACTGAAAATATAGTCGAGCAGAAGGGTGATGGTCTCGTTCACCGCTCGGTTACTTGGGTCGAGCGAAATTCCCACACTTCGTTTGAGTTCCTCCGCTTTGGGAATGGAAACCTGGAGAGCGTTCGAGAGAGATCGGGTAATGTCTTGGGAGCCACGATTGATAATATGAGAATCTCGAACAATTCCATGTTCAACGATGTAGAGTTTAGTACTCGAAGCGCCGAAATCAAAAATCATAACCGGTTCAATTCCCGACTCAAGCGTTCCGCGCACGGTAGAAAAAAGCTCAATCTCAAAAGATGGATCCGTAATACCTAAATCTTTCGCCACATTCGTATACTTCTGAAGCGCGTCTTTTAAGATGGCGACCAGAAGTACATCCACCTTTTTCACCCCAACCTCATCACTCTTCCCCGACTCTTCCGGGGTAACAAACACGCGGTCTTCTTTGGGAATAATAATCCAATCCAGAGATACCTCGCTTATGGGAACGGGAATGTAGCGCCTCGCCTCTATCGGAATCATCTCCGGCATTCTTCTCTCCCCAAGGTCAGGCATCTCGGCGAGCATTACGAGACTTGAACTCATGGGGATAGCGAAGCTCCCATTCGTCGTCGTCACATTCGCTTCGCGGAAAAGGTCAGCGAGGGCTTCCTTGAGTTTCTCTGCCGGAAGATTGGTCGCCAGCCCAACTTCGTTTTCCGCATAAGGACCGAGAGCAATCTCCCCGTAGGTCTCAAGCACCGCTCGGTTCCCTTTTTTCCGTATTTGCACCGCCTTCAAAGCGGAGGAACCAAAATCAACCCCGACAACACTATCCCCTTGAGGCCCGGCGCCGATGCTTCCAAGAACTTTTTGAAGAGAAATATCTTTACCGAAAATTTGCATAAGCGCCGAAATAAATTACGCGAAATTACACGAAACTACGCAAGAAATTTTGCGTACAATGTTCTATAGTATATCACAAGAACTTTTATGAAAATTCCCTATATTTTCGCCTCTTTCCAAAAGCTCTTTTTGCTTTTATCGAAAGCGCTCGACTTTCTCATGCCAAGAAACGAGAGCGAAGGGCATCTCTTACTCCTCTCTGATGGAGAAATACTCTCCCTTCTTCCAAGGTATGATGAGACGCGCGATCGTCCCCTTCCGGAAGGAATATATTCCGCTTTTGCTTATCGAAACAAAAATACCGAAGCCCTCGTAAGGCTCCTCAAGTATCAAAACAATGAAAAAGTAAGAAGAGTCGCGGGGAACGCTCTTTCTGAAATGCTTCTCTCATATCTGGAAGAAAAATTTTTCTTCCATGGAGACAAATCCATCCTTATCGTCCCAATACCCATGAGCGTAAAGGAAAAACGACGGCGAGGATGGAATCAGGCGGAAGAGTTAGCGAAAGGACTCTGCGAAAAAGAAGAGCTGAAAGATTTTTTTGAATATGCTCCCATTCTTGAAAAAGTTCGGGAAACGAAACGCCAAACAGAAATGAAGAGCAAAAAAGAACGGGAAGAAAATCTCCGCGGAGTCTTCGCTCTCTCAATTGGGGTTAAAATAAAAGGAAAAACAATTTTTCTTATTGATGATGTGACCACCACCGGAACGACACTTCAAGAAGCGCGCCGGACGCTTAAAGCGTCCGGCGCAAAAGAAGTCCTGTGTTTTACTCTTGCTTGTTAAAGACATTCAACTTTTGAAAAGTTGTTTCTCGACCATTCTTAGTGTAATTTGTCAGAGCATACAATGGAGACGTGGCTGAGTGGATAAAACAAGAACTGCTTCTTGTTTTATCCGATCCGAAGGGATGCGCTAATGTCGAGCGTAAGCGAGACAGGCGCAAGGTGGACGAACTGGTTCGACCCTTAGCTTCATTTCTTTTATAGTGTGGAAGCACACATGGAGACGTAGCTAAGTGGTCGAAAGCGCCTCACTGCTAACGAGGTAGGGTCTTAAAGCCCTCATGGGTTCGAATCCCATCGTCTCCGCCAAGTTTTACATTCAGCGAAACTGAAAGAGGTTGCCTCGGCGCTTCGCGCC
>JBBTWL010000060.1:0-11278 GCA_038062775.1 Patescibacteria group bacterium
GGTCAGATAGAGCGTCATGTACGGGGTGAAGGTAGAGAGAGGCGGGAGGGCTTCCAGTATTTCTTTCTGATACTTCATCGCCTTCTCGACACTCGTCACGGGAGGAACAAGATTGGGCATGACCATCGCTCCGCCAAAGTCTCCTACGGAAGCACGCAAAACATCTTGCATTGCCTTCCCGTCTCGAAGATGAAGATGCCAATCAATTGGCACCGGAATCAAAAACTGATCCAAACGATCCATAACTTTCTCCTTTCGGTTTTTTACCGAGATTCAGGTAAAGAGTTGATGAGCGCGTTCGATAATCGACGCTATATTCCACGGACGAAGCACCGCCACCGAAGCGAACGAGATTCCATCTGCGCCACACTGCTTGAAAAGATCAATGTCATCACGATGAAGGATTCCCCCTCCCGCGTTAATGGGTTTGTCGATACCTATCTTTCGCGCATGACGCACCCACTGACAAACGGGCTTCAAGAGAGGCTTTCCTGAAAGTCCGCCTCCTCCGTATTTCTTGAGACGTGAAGTTCCATCTTTCCTCGCGAAAGGCCTCCAATCGAAGGGTCTTCCCGCGAGAATCGGCGTTTCACCGAAGAGAAGCGTGTTTGAGATATGGAGACCCATACAAGCCGGATGCTTCACAAGATCGCGGGCCACTTCCGGGGTAGTTGTGAGACCAAACTTCGGAACCACCGGACCAAGCTCACCGAGAATGGCGAGGGTCCCCCAGATTACCTCGCTATCATGTTCGGTATTCGGACACGAAACGTTGTACTGAATGGCAAACTTCGGAAGCCCAGAGGCCCGATAGTAGTACTCTTTTGAAGCAAGTTGGACCCACTCAAAAGCGTCTTGAAGTGCCTCCTTTCCTTTTCTAGTTGAAGCGTAGGAGAAGAAGAAGCCCTCTTTCGTGAGATTTGTCCAGTCGATGGTCCTCGCCATCTGATGCGAGCGGTAGAAAAAATGTCCCGCTCCAGGACCCGAAAGCCCCACGGAATTTTGCATCCATCCTTCAATAAAGCCCTTCAAACCAAGGGCGATACAATCTGGGAAAAAATCCCGAGGGCTTTCCCCAGAGTAATCCATCACCATGTTCCCCGGCTCATCGTACGATTTCCCACGGCGCGACTCGACCGGTACGGTCTTCGCGACAAAGGTTGCTCCCGAAAAGTTGAAACGGTTCCCAAAAAAGAATCGGTAGAAGGGGTGAAACCACCATCCTTCGCCGAAAAATCCAAGCGTTCCTGATCCGACCCATACGGGTCCGAAGTCTTTCCACGCAGGCATCTCTGTAGACATCTTTCACTCCTTACGGGCTTATGCCAAGGTTCAACCTTGCCAGAGGTTAGCAAGGAAAGGTCGGAAGTCAATTTTTACGACCCAAGCAAAGAAAGAGCTGTTTCAAAGTCTTCGGGGAGAGAAGACCCCACCTCTACTTCCTTGCCCGCCATGTTTTTGAACCGAATGGAAAAAGAATGAAGCGCAAGACGGTCAAACCCTAAAGCCGTGCCGAAAGATTTTCCATACAGACGATCACACACAATCGGATGTCCGATGGAAGTAAAGTGAGCACGAATCTGATGTGTCCGGCCAGTTTTGGGAATTGCCTTCATATACGAAATGTTCTTCCCTTCCTCTACCCCGACATGGAGAGTGTCGTAATACGTCAGCGCTTCTCGCATTTCTCCGCGTGCTCGAGCCGGTCTTACATACTGGCGAAAATCTTTTTTGCTTCGCCCCAGCGGCATATCAATCTTTCCATGCTCTGGCTTGAGCTTCCCCCACACGAACGCCCGGTATTCTTTTTGAACTTCGTGGTTTTGAAACTGCTTTTTTAAAAACGAATGCGCCTCCGGAGTCCGAGCAATGAGCATCACCCCTGAAGTCTCTCGATCCAGACGATGCACAATTCCGGGACGTGAAATTTCTTCTCCGGAAGAAAGTTTCAACGGCTCCCCTACTCCTTCGATTTCCGGATGGGTGCGAAGTAAAATATCACACAGTGTTTCTTCTTTGATTTCCCTTTTCTTTCCATCAGCGTGCACCATAATGCCGGCTGGCTTTTCGATAGCTAAAATATCGGAATCTTCGTAGAGAATCTTGAGGTAAGTTTTTTTCATAAATCTTGCACGTCTTATTTTCCGAAGTTTCTCTTTCGGGAAGAAAATTCCTTGAGAATAAGATTAAACTCCTTTTCGGTAAACTCGGGCCAGAGGGTATCGGTAAAAAAAAGCTCACTATACGCGCTTTGCCAGAGGAGAAAATTAGAAAGTCTCCTTTCTCCTCCAGTACGAAGAATGATGTCCGGATCAGGAAACCCTTTTGTTAAAAGGAGGTCTCCAAATTTTTCTTGAGATATATTTTTCCCTTGGTATTTTTCTACCACCCCAAGAATTTCTTGTCGCCCTCCGTATGAGAGGGCCAAAGCCACCTTCATTCCCTTTCTTTTCAGTGTCTTTTTTTGTATCTCTTCGGCAAAAGTTTGAAAAGTCTTTCCAAAACGAGAGAGGTCTCCAATAAAAGAGAATGCTCCTATACCCCCAAGTTTCCCTGTTGAAAGATCCTTCTCAAGTTCGGCGAGGGCAAAAGAGAAAAGATTTATGAGATGTTTCACCTCTTTTTTTGAACGCTTCCAGTTTTCGACAGAAAAAGCGTAGGCAATTACAAAATCCACTCCTTTCTTTGCCGACCAGCGAAGAAATTTCTTGAAGTTTTCATAACCCTCGGAATGTCCTTCTAGAGTCGAAATGCCTTTCTGTTTCGCAAAGCGACGGTTGCCGTCCATGATGACGCCGATACAGATGGGAATTTTCTTTTTCATTTCTTCATTATTTATATTGAATGGAAAAGTTTTGAAACATTCCCAAAGGAGAAACATCTCTTCGTTCCACCTTTTCGACTTTTGCAAAAATTGGCCCTTTTTTGAGAAGAAGCAACAGCTCCTCCACTTTCCTCTCTTCTCCTTCGGCATACACCGAAACGGTTTTGTCGGGATTATTCTTCACCCAGCCTGTAATATTTCGAGCAGAGGCCTTCCTTTGCACAAAATCACGGAACATCACCATCTGCACCCGACCGTAGATTTTGGCTTCAAACGCTTTCATAGAAAAGCACTATATATTGAAAACGTGCCTCTGACACGTTAAGATGCGCATGTCCTTCTATATATGCGCCCTTAGCTCAGTTGGTAGAGCAACTCATTTACACTGAGAAGGTCGGGGGTTCAAGTCCCTCAGGGCGCACAATGATTCGCGAAAATGGCTGGGAGCCATTTGAGCGAGGCATCATTGGCAGTCTTGTGGGACTTGAAAGCCGGAGCACGACTGGTGCGAGGCGGGGTCGCGAGATTTTTCAGCAGAAAAATACCTGTGACCAAGTCCCTCAGGGCGCACAATGATTCGCGAAAATGGCTGGGAGCCATTTGAGCGAGGCATCATTGGCAGTCTTGTGGGACTTGAAAGCCGGAGCACGACTGGTGCGAGGCGGGGTCGCGAGATTTTTCAGCAGAAAAATACCTGTGACCAAGTCCCTCAGGGCGGCACCAGTAGTAACTTGTTCAGAAAGAGCCGCGCCGCAAAGCGGCGTGGCAGGGGCGGGCAGAAAAAATGCGAACGAAACAAAAAACGAGGGAATATGGGGCAGAATATGCGGTCACCCACCATTTATGACACACTTCATCCCTCATCCATGCCACGTATTCAACGTACTGATGTAGGAAACCTGCTGTACCATGATGTTCTGAATCGTGCCAATGCATGAGTGTAGATTTTTATGAACATCTACATAGGTCTGACCTATGAAAAGACAATGAAAGCGTTTTGTTTAGGAGAGTAAGGGTGGGTGTGGGGAGGTCAAAAAATGGTGGATGACCCTATTCCCGATTTGAACCTGTTGATTGTGCAAAATTTAAGGCAATAGAAAATGATGCTGGCGTATTCATAGTATACTTTCAATATGACTGAAGCATGGCTCGATTTCTCCGTTGTCGTTCTTGTGCAATTACTCCTCTTTTTAGTGCATGCGCACTATGAGAAACGAATGGCTGAAACTCCGCGTATTCTCGCGCGAGGAATCCTAATTGGGATTTTCTTTGGAGTATTCTTCGATCTTCTTGTTGGAAAAGTATTTGGACTCTACACGTACACACTTGGTTTCGGACTCGGCTTCCTTACCATAAATGGTGCACTCTCCTATGGATTTATGCAGGCAAATGCGCTTCTTATGGAGCGTGCACGATTCTTCCACTTTTACGTATGGACCATTGTTGTTGGTATCGTCTATGAAATGACAAACTTTTTCTTCCCGGTATGGTCATGGGAGTTCGGCTCACCCATCACTGAGCTTATCGTTGTACATGCGTTCGGGTACATTGGACTTGCAATACTCATGGCACTTACGTGGCATCTTTTTCTCGGACACAAATTCACCTTTATCGAAAATCTACTGAAACAGAGATAACTAAGCTTTTCACCAAAGTAAAGAAAAAACGGAACTCCAAAGGATGCCATCATAGTCCGCTCGCCTACGCTCTACTGAACCCAAACGCAAGTCGCTTGTTTCTGGCAGAGCAGATCGAGCAACCGAGCGCCTCCGCAAGTTGTTCATCTGACATTGTCTGCCAGTTCTTGCTGATGAACGCCGCCTCGCGTTCAACCCTCTCCTGCTGCAACCTTTGCATCCGTACAGTTTCGGGCGACATCTCTGTCTCCTTCTGCTTACGAGCAGCCAGTCGGTTATACTTGCCCGCGCATTGAGGGGAACAGTAGAAGTCGAGGGCGTGCCCGTTCGCTTGCTTACGTCGACAATCCACCAATTTTTACATTTTCATAGGTCAAACCTATGAAAAGACCATTTATGACACACTTCATCCACGCCATGTTCACATAGGTCTGACCTATGTGAACATGGGGCAGGTAGCGGTGCGGCTCCGCCACCTTTCCGTCATACGACGACTGCTCCTCTCGCTATGCTCGAGTAGTTTCATAGAGACACAGACACAGACACAGACACTGAAAAGCCCGGCACAAAGCCGGTTTTTCAGTGTCTGTGTGCCCCACCTCGAGATAGAACCGTAGAGGGTCTTGCCCCGCAAGGCGGATTAGCTACATTTTACACTACTTCATCGACGCATCTCGAGCACTATAGTTTTTTCATAATTTAGAGATTATCGTTTAGAAACTTTTTTAGACTTTCGAGATCTTTTTTGTCGCTATCATAATAATGTGTGGATATTCCTACGGATTTGGCACTTTTTACAGCTCTTTGATTGTGTTCAAAATATACAACATCATGACTGCTTAATCTAAAATGTTTAAGCATTATCTTGTAGTATTTAGAATCAGTTTTCTCCGGATTATGCTTTAAGGTAAAAATCTTATAGGGCATCTTGTCTAAACCAAATTCTTTAAACTGCTCGTCATTTGCTCCCGTTAAAATAATTTTTTTGTTTGGATATGTCTCAAGGAGATCCCACATTCCCTTAAAAATGCCTCTGTCTTTTATTACAAATGCATCTACGGCATCAACTAGTATTGTTTTCATAAATTACCAAATATTCTTACAAACATTGATTTTGCATTTTTAATTTTTTTTGTAGGACTTGTCTCAAATGCCGTAAAAGAAACTAGATTTCTATAAAACCTAAGGTCTTCTTTTTTAATCAGTGGCATAGCTAAATAAAGTGGCTGAGAAAATCTCTTATTAAGAAGTTCAAACCACAAGCGTATCGCAAGTGTTCGCAAAACACATAAATGCCTGAAGAAAAGATATTGAGTGTCTTGATCATCAATAAGCCCTTGGATTTTATGGGAGAAAAACTGCTTTTCCCGTCTTATTTCATCTTCTGTATACTGCTTTGGCCCTTTTGCATATTCTGCTGTAGCCATTTTTAAAAGATTACTGCCAATTTCATCCTTTTCCCATAGAACCTTGGCAAACTGTAAGTAGACATCAAAAATTTCCGTAATCGATTTTTCTTTTGCTGGAATAGTAAAGGCTTTCCACTCAACATCTTCTCCGTTAATTTCTTCTCTGTATCCTTCCTTTGGAATCTTCTTATCAAAAATCATAATGATATCCCAATCACTGTGTTTACGCTCTTTCCCAACCGCACGAGACCCATGAAGCAATATTGCAGCTGGATGGTACTTTTCTTTTAGTTTTTCGACTATTTTTTGATCTCTTCTGTTTTCCATAATTTGACGCTCCTCGAGCGAGATAACCTATCACTCATTGGTGCCCCCGCGAGGAATCGAACCTCGATTAACGGCTTAGAAGTCCGCAGTTCTATCCATTAAACTACGAGGGCCCTCATTCATCCTGCCCACACTTCCCAAGCGACAGGATGAATGGGCAGGCTTATGACAGAAACACTAGCAGAAAAGACCTTTTCCTGGAAGAAAAAGGTTACAAGGATGGGTCGCTTGTTTTTACCACCCCAGCTTTCAGTTTTTGAAACATCTCTTTTTTCGCTTCGAGATACTGCAGACGAGTGAGTATTTCTTCTTTGGTAGTCTTTTTTTGAGCAGGAAGTGAGATTCCCAAAGACATTTGAGGGGGGGTGTTCACCGTATAGAAAAGCCACACTCCTCCGCCAATAAGGGCGAGAAAAAGAAAAAAAGAAACAAGAAGAACCACCCCCCAGTCTCTAAAAGGAAGGGAGGTATCGGAAGAAACGGATTCTTTTCGGCCCGTAAACTTTTTGAAAAACTTTTTTATCGAATTCATAGCGGTGAAGTTATTTTTTGACGAGCGTCTTCAATATAAATGAGAGTCTCCATTCCGGAATCTTTTTTTCTGAAGTCCCATTTTGCGAAAATTCAATATCTTCAACTATCGAAGCTTTTGGGAATTCCTCAAGAAGACGGAGGAAATGGCGAGTGCTTGAGAACGGACCCGAAGCGCTCCCAACAATTTTTACAAAACGCACGTCTTTATTGTTTGGGATATCTTCGGTCGTCACCGAGCTGTTTTGAAGACTCACCCCCGCTAAACTTGCCAGTGAATCAAGTTCTTCGAATTGTGAAACTCCTCCGTCTTTCGGCAAAACATATTCATCAAGGATAGCCTGTTCGTTTTCTGTCGATCGGAAATCATCTTCAAGACTTTTCAGTGAGGTTTTCTTTACCAAAGCGCTCGATATTTCCCCCTGAAGAGCTTGGATATCTTCCCCCGCTTTCGTCGTCATTACCATACCAAGACTATAGAGCGTGACGGTCATCAAAAAGAGAGCGCCACTCATGAAGAAAAGGGTTTTGGTTTGTGGAAAAACTTCTTTCATACTTACAACGATCCAGTTATGGTCATGTTAAATTGAATATTCTCTTTTTTGGCAAAGACCCCAACCGGAAGGTCGATGGTGGTAGAAGCCAATGCTTCACTCTTCCGAAGACGGTCGGCAAAAACTTGAAGACTGTCCCGAGTTGAAGCGTTCCCCGAAAGCGAGAGTGTGGCATTTGTCCCTTCTCGATCGGGATGGAAGCCAATCGTTTTTATTTTTACCCCCTCCCCGCGAAGAGTCCCGAGAGTATCTAAAAGAATAGAGAACCGATCTCTTTTTTCAAGAAGTTCCATTCCTTGAAGTTTCCCCCGCAGACGCTGAAGTTCTGCCCCCACCGTACCTTTCTCTGTTTTCTCCGTCTCGGCATCTTTTTGCTCAGTGAGATTACGAAGCTCAATGGTAGAGAAAAGATAGGAAGGAAAAAGAAAAACGGTTCCAGAGAAAAAGGCGGCTGAGAAAGCCAGAAGAATAATGGAATACAAACGAAAACGATATTCCTTTTTTACTCCTTTCTTTTTTTCTTCTGGTAGCAAATTATACATATTTTTCTTGAATTTATTCCCTCCGAAGCGCGAGGCCAATGGCGGTCGCATAGGGCATTGACTCTTCAAAGGAGAGCGGGGGTACTTCTTCGGTAGTATCAAAAATGTCCGACCACACATTTCCAAGTTCAACCGGAATTTTAAGGGTCAACATAAAATGATCGACGAGACCGATAAGGTTTGACCCTCCCCCACAAAGAATTATTTTCTGAATCTTGCGGTCAGTATTCGAACGCTCTTCGCGAGTATGCCAATAAATAAAGTATTTGTTTATCTCATCCGCCAAACTTGAAACCGGCTCAAGAATCGCCGAGACCACTTCTCGATTTCCGCTTTCTTTAGAAAGCCCGATTTCGCGCTTTGCTTTTTCAGCTTCTTCGGGAGTAATGGAAAGTTTTTTCTGAAGAGCGGTCGTAATGTAGTCTCCGCCGATTTCAAGAGTCGTACTAAACTCCACTTCACCGGCAACCGCGATAGAAACAATGGTTCTTTCCGCTCCAATATCAACCATCATGTAGCTTTTTCCATCACCATGATGAACCAGTGACCGAGCGGTTGCCGTTGATTTCAACTCAAAGGAAAGTGCGGAGAGTCCCGCTTCTTCAAAAACCGAAGAATATGATTCGGCAATTCCTCGTGGAAGTACCGCCACCGCCACCCTTTTCTTCCCTTCTGCCTCTGTTTTTTCGGTATTGTTTTGAAGGTAGGTGAAATCAAATACCGTATCCGCAACCGAGATAGGAACATGTTCTTCAAGATGAAACGAAATGACTCCTCGTGCCTCATCATGAGGAAGAGGAGGGATTTCTGTCGTAAAAAGATACGATTTTTCTTCTGGAATAGAGACACGAACTCCGGAGGCCTTGGTCTCTTTCCGAAGGCGGACAAGAAGCTCAATGAGCTTCTCACGATCAACAATTTCTCCCCCGACCACAATCCCCTCTGGAAGTTTTTCTGAGCCGTGTCGCCCAACGGCAAGCGTATTCCGTTTTTCCAGCAGTTCAAAATAGCGAACCGAACGATCGGAAATATCAATTCCAATATGTGGCATAAGTAGAATTTTCGGCGGAGGGAAAAAACGAAAGAAAATACTATGTTTTTGAGCGTGAAAAAAGGAACTCATAATTTCAATTTCAATTTCAGAGAGGTTTCCCAGAAATTATAGCTTCAAAAAAGGAGGAAGAGAAGGAGAAAGGAGTGGGGTACTACCCAACGATTGCCCCAGGAGGAATATCTTCATCGATAGACAGGAGAGAGAAAGCGTTTTCACTTTTGAGAGCGAGTATCATTCCTTGGCTTTCGAGCCCTCGAATGGTTCTTTTTGGAATGTTCGTGATAAAAGCAACCGTTCTCCCCACCAGCGTTTCCGGGTCAGGAAAAAACTCCGCGATACCGGAAATAATTTGACGAACCTCTCTCTTTTCCTCAACCGAACCGTCCAATGAATCTGAAGATTTGGGACCGAAATCAACGGAGAGTTTGAGAAGTCGGTCTGCATCTAAAATTTTCTCGGCAGAGAGAATCTTCCCCGCTCTCATGTCGCACTTCTTAAAATCTTCAAGTGAGATCTCCATAGCTCTTATCTTACTGTTTTTTTGGCTTCTCAAGAAATCTCTGCAAGATTATCGCCGCCGCCGAAGCATCGTTACTCTCCTTCTTCCCCTGAAACCGCCTCGCCTCAATCGAGCTCCACATCTCCGCTTCGAGAGAAACTTTCATCCCTCTCTCTTCAAGTTTCTTTTGCAGAGCGGATATTTTTTCCTGAAGTGGATTTTTTCCTCCCTGAACCGTATTCGGCTCTCCAAGCACCACGTGGGTAATTCTCTCTTTTTCAAGCAAAGAAATAATCTCATCCGCCACAGAAGGAGTGTTTGGAAAAGTGGTCTTTGGAAATGCCACCCTTCCCTCTTCGTCAGAAATGGCGATACCGAGACGCTTTGTTCCGTAGTCTATGCCGAGGTATTTCATATACTAGTTGGTAGAGGTGTAGAGTAGTAGTTTGTAGTGAAAAAAGGAAAAAGGGAAGAGTTTGAAAAAAAGTGATAAATTGTGTAGCTTTAGCATCATGTGGCTAAACCATTTCGCAAAAGCAAAATGGTCGCCCGCCCGCTTTGAGCGGATTAGGGAGGAGTGGCAGAGTGGTCTAATGCACCTGTCTTGAAAACAGGAGTGCCTCACGGCACCGCGAGTTCGAATCCCACCTCCTCCGCCTTCGCCTCGCAGTAGCTCGGCTTCGGCGTGACGCAGTCCGCAGAAGACGAGCGAAGGCGGGAAGAAAATTATGTATTACATCTATAGCCTAAAATGCAAAGATGGATTTTATATTGGTTGCACTGACGATATTCAGAACCGACTTGAAAGACATCAGAAGGGTCAAGTGCCAGCGACAGCCGATCGATTGCCCATAAGTTTAGAGTTTTACTTTGCCATTGATGATAAGTATAAAGCGTTTGAGTTTGAAAAATATTTGAAGTCCGGATCGGGTCGAGCATTTATCAACAAACATTTTGCTAAAATGTAGGAACCCTGAAGGGATTCGAACTTATGAACAAAGAGCAATTTATTAAAACTTGTAATCAACTTCTTACTGCATACAAAACGGGACAACTTGGACAAACAGTAATGCCAGAAGATTCTAACCCAGGTTTAGAGAAAATGGATCAAGAATCTCGAATTTCATATTTCACGCTTCCGATGGCTCTCAACTATCAAAGAGATAGTTATAAACTTTGGGAAGCTGCCCTCAAGACTTTTAATGATCCGGATACTAATTTTGTTTTTGATGTAGAGAAAGCTTCGAAAGCTTCCGAAGAAGAAGTGCGGACAGCATTAACGAAATACAAGCTTGCACTTCAGCCGAACAAACATGTAAATACATGGCGAACTATTGCAAAAACTATTTACAAAAACTGGGAATCGTTTACAAAATTCTTTGAAGCAACCAATGGAAATTTTCTTTCGTTAAAAGAATTAGTAAACATTGATCACAAGAAAGGATTTCCATATCTCTCAGGGCCGAAGATATTTAATTACTGGTCTTTTATTATAAGTACTTACGGTAGGGTTACTCTCACGAATCGGGACTATATAGAAATCGCTCCCGATACTCACATCACGCAATGCTCGGTAAAGCTTGGCGTGGTATCTGCCGAAGAAGCACTTTCGCTCACTAAAGAAGCGATATCTGAGAAATGGCGAGAACTCTTGAAAGGAAGTGGCATCGATCCGATCGATATGCATCCACCACTGTGGTTCTGGAGTCGAAATGGCTTTTTATATCAGAATCCGCTATAGAATGTGTAGCCGATTGTAGCGAATTATAGTCGCAAATCCCATATACGGTATATATACAGATTGTGTGGGATTGTATGAGTAAATTTAGTAAATCTTCTGGGCAAAATCTGGAACATCAAACAAATTAGGTCTTTCTTTGTAAATTTGGCGCATTTGACGT
>JBBTWL010000061.1:0-6273 GCA_038062775.1 Patescibacteria group bacterium
ATAGAGGTCTTGAAGCTTTTTTTGAAACTGCGAAAACTTGAAGAAATAATTTTCTTCTTCAATTACCTCAATTGAAAGGTTCGTATGAATCGGACATTTCCCATCGACCAGCTCCGAGTCAGTTTTTTCAAGCTCGCACCCGACACAATATTTAGTGGAATAATTTTTCTTATAGATGAAGCCGTTTGCGTCGCATCGCTTCCAAAACTCCTGTGCGGCAATAATATGATGTTCGTCGGTTGTACGAATGAAGTGAACCCCCTTGGAAATCCCAAGTTTTGGAAGAAGCGAGCGGAACTTCTCGGCGTACTCATCGACATACTCTCGCGGAGCCTTCCCCACTTCAAGGGCTTTGCGATAAATTTTTACCCCATGCTCATCCGTTCCCGTATTGAAAAAAACCTCCTTCCCCAAAAGACGCTGATACCGCGCAATAATATCAGCATGAACAATCTCAAGGGCAAATCCGATATGAGGATCGGAGTTCACATACGGAAGGGTGGTCGTCAAATAGAATCGCTCTTTCATAGGAAGAAAGGAGGAGTCAGAAGAAACTTAGACGTTTGAAGAAATCATTTTCTTCTCCCGATCTTTCTTTCGTTCTACGTCATCAATATATTCTTTGAGCGCCGCCGCGAGCGGGACGGAGAGAATAATCCCCAAGAACCCAGCGAGCTTCGCCCCGGCGAGAAGCGCGATAATAACCATGATGGGGTGAATCCCAATAACCTTTCGCACAACCAGCGGATAGATGAGGTGGTTTTCAAATTGCTGAACGATAAGAAATAGCCCAACCGTCATAAGCCCCAAGGAAAGTCCTCCATCGGAAAAAGCAATGATAGCGGCAGGAATAGCAGAAAGAATCGGCCCAAAAACCGGAATAAGCTCGAACACGCCAGCCAGAAGTGCCAAGAAAAAGGCGTATGGCACCCCAAGAATCGTGAGTCCTAAATAGACCAAAACCACAACGATAAAAGCAAGGAGAAGTTGCCCTTGCATCCAGAGGCCTATTTTTGCTTGAGAACGCTTCCAGAGATTTAAAATATACTCCTGCTTTCGAACCGGAGTGATAATGCGGAGAAAATCATCAATACCGGTTTCCTGAACGGCAAAATAAAAGGAGAGTACCGCGATGAGAACAAAAGAGAACGCCCCCCCGAAAACGGCGCTCGTCAAATTAATTACTCCACCAGAAACTCCGGTAACCGCATTTTTGAGCTCAAGAAGCCCTTGAATAAAAGAGGAGCCGTCTTGGAGCAAGGAAAACCCATTGGAGAAATCTTTTGCCCCGGCAAGACCGGGAAGAGAGGAAAGGTGCAAAGATTTAAATTCCGTCTGAAATTTACTCAAGAAACCGACCACATCATCGACCAGAGGCGGGATGAAAAAATAGAAAATGGCGACGAAAACAATTGCCACCACAAGGTAAATTATGGTCACCGAGGCGACCCGCCCAACTCGCTTTTTCCCCAATCCCACAATAATCGGCTCGATGGCCGAAGCTAAAACAACGGCGGTCACAATGATTAACAAAAGGTCTCGAAGATAGAAAAGACCCCAGAAAAGGATACCGAAAAGAAAGACCCTAAGAATCGTCCCGTTCCCGATATCCCACAAGGTCTTGGTTGGCTCGTTCATAACGGAAAGTCTAGCATTGTGGCTTAAAGTTGTCAGCTAAGATCAGCTTTGGGTTTCGGTTTGTATTTTATGAACAGAAGAGCTTTTTCTTTCAACTTGTAGCAGTTCCCATAATTCAGAAGTCCAGTGTATGACACCACTGTTGGATGGTCTTGTGGAAGTTCCGTGATGCGTTTGAGCATCCGTCTTTTCGTACTTGTCCGCAATACACGATGGTGTGAAAAGTGTACCCACCCAAGAAAATCAATACCGGCATAGATTGCAGTGATGAAGACTTTATTTGGATGAAGTTCAAGATTCAGAGTCTCTCTCAAAAATACTCCAGTTAACTGAAGTATTTTTGAGAGATCAATTTCCATGTCTGAGAAGAAGACAAAGTCATCTGCGTAGCGAATGTAGTACTTTGTTTTAAGCGTATGCTTCACATAGTGATCAAACTCATTCATGTATATGTTCATGAGGAGTTGTATTTTATTTGGGACATTGAAGTCCGCAAGCGTACGACACCAACTAACTTATTTTTTATGACGAAAATACATTCACTCTTTTGCTAGGCATACCCGACAAAATCCTCGAAAGTAATTTCATACAAACATCGCATCAAAGCCGTAGCCGTAATGTCTTGAATGATTGCCCTGTGATTATATAAAAATCCCCGAGACCCGCGGAGGGTCAAGGGGACAAAGGATCTGAGGGTCTTGCGACCCAAAGATCAGAGCATCAGTTGCGGAACAACGATGCGATGACGAGACCCGGCAAGCCAGACATAGGCGTGCAGGAGCCGGTACACGTGCACCCAGAGCCTGCCACCGGAAGACGAGAACACGTACGCAACATAGAAATCATCGAGCGAAACGAACATCTTGTCACCCTTCTGGAATAGGAAGAATGTCCCATAGCCGTCCGTTCGCAACCACCCCTTGTGGAAGCGAACAAAGTCGATGATCTGTCCTTGGGTGAGACAAAGACGAGCGGTGTCGCCAATCTCACCGAAGATGGTTCTGAAATCAGCATCCTTGATCATCTCTCGGACAACCACCGACAATGGGGGTGTAGACGTGCTTGTCACATCGAGACCCCAGTTTTTGAAGTCGGGGTCGATGTAGGTGAACACGTTGCTCGCTTGCGCGATGGTTTGAGTGCCATCGTTCGGGGGAAGGACGAGTTCGTGACCGTCCGAGATCGGGCGGGTGTAAATCAGATTCCACTTCCCAGTATTGAGAGGAAGACCTTGCGTACGCATTTCTTCATAGAATGCATACCACTCGTCACCTCGAGGGTTATCTCGTGAAAGATCGTTTGCAATCCTTGCAAGCAAATCACAACGATTTTGTGGTACACCAATCGCCGCCCGCACCACCGAACCAAGCATATCTTTCGACATTTTCTTTCTCCTTTTGGAGCATGCTGTACAGCTCACGGATAACTCCGTTTCACCACAGCAGAAAGTCTTGCCAATAAGGAATTCCCATGTCCCCAGCCCTATGAGGACATGGGAATTGCGGAAATGCAAGAGTAGCAAATTGAAGTAGTGCAAGACTTTCTGCTGTGGTGAACGATTGGAAAAGAACTTTTTTACAAGCGTATTAAATCATGGAATTGTCGACTTGTAAAGTCACCCTATTTTTGCCAATGTCCGATCTTGGTTTTTCTTCTGAAAACACTCGTTGATTTGATACAGAGTTCTCACTTATTCCGTATAATAAAATTTGAAATGAACCTTCTATAGCTTCTATAGCTTCCTGAAGGAAACTTATGTTTTCATAAAACGCTCTTCAAGGACATCGAGAGAAACTCTTTCCTGTTCCCCGCTATCACGACTCCGAATGGTTATTGTATCATTCTCAAGTGTTTCGAAATCAATCGTCACACAAAATGGCGTTCCGATTTCATCCTGCCGTCGGTATCGCTTCCCGATATTTCCGTTATCATCAAAGGAAATTTGAGGAATTTCTTTTTTGAGCGTCTGGTAAACTTCCCCCGCTTTCGAAACAAGCTCTGGTTTATTCTTCAAAAGGGGGAAAACGGCAACCTTCACCGGAGCCAAAACATGAGGGAGAGCGAGATACACACGCCCATCTCCTCCCATTTCATCTTCTCGATAGGACTCAAGCAAAACAGCAAGAACCGTGCGGTCTACTCCGAAGGTCGGTTCAATAACATGAGGAGTAAAGCGCTCTTTCGTTTCTTCATCAAAATACACCAGATCGATTCCACTCGCGGAAGAATGATTTTTCAAATCAAAATCTGTACGGTACGCCAAGCCGTAGAGCTCTTTTTTACCAAAAGGGAAATCGAATTCAAAATCAATGGTCCGTTTCGAATAATGGGCTCGATCTTCGTTGGGGACTTCAAGTACATGGACTTTTTCAGAAGAAAGCCCAATCGTCTTTATCCATAATTCCATTTCTTCTTTCCAATTTTCGAAATGTTTTTTCCAATCCTCTTCCCTCACAAAATACTCGATTTCCATCTGCTCGAACTCGCGGGAACGAAAAAGGAAATCTCTTGGCGCAATTTCATTGCGAAACGCTTTCCCGATTTGCGCGAGTCCAAACGGAAGTTTGGGGTGAAAGGAATCCAAAACATTTTTAAAATTCACAAACATTCCCTGCGCGGTTTCCGGACGAAGGTAAATTCGAGACGCCTCATCTTCACTCGCGCCGATGTTGGTTTGAAACATCAAATTGAACTTTCTCTCCCCTCCGAGAATTCCTCCGCATTCGGGACATTTTCCACTTTCGTTTGGAAGTGTATCCGCACGAAATCTTCGCTTGCACTTCCCGCATTCAACCAAGGGGTCGGTGAATCCCGCTCCGGTATGTCCGGAGGCCTCCCATACCTTCGCGTTCATGAGAATTGAAGCGTCAACTCCGTACATATCTTCTCGGGTTTCAACAAAAGTTTTCCACCAAAGGTTTTTAATATTATTCTTCAGCTCCACTCCAAGCGGGCCGTAGTCAAAAGTGCCTGAAAGTCCCCCATAAATGTCCGAACCCGGATAAATAAACCCCCGCCTCTTACAGAGCGAAACTATCTTTTCCATTAAATCCCGAGGGCCTTCTTCCTTCATGTTTTTCTTGGGTTTCTTCTACTACAAAGCTACCAACTACTACCTAAAAGCTCCTCATGGTACCACAATATCATGGCCCTGCGAGACTTGAGAGTCCGAAAGTCGAAGATTTAGGGCTCGGGCTTTTTCGGAGAGTTTCGCCCCCGTAAAGCGATTCTTGGCGCTAAAAATCGTGTCAGAAAGGAGTTCCGGAGATTGCCCCACTTGGTTAGCGCTCGGAGTGAAAGAAACACGGAAATACACTCTCTTCGGAGGCGAGCTCCACCCACTCCCCGCTTTAATAAAACCTGCTTTCCACGTAAGGCTTCGGTCCGTATCGTTATAGAAAATTTTTTCTGAAGAGGGCGAAGTGGGTCCGATATATTTCACTCCCTGCGGGAGAAGAGTTTTTCCTTCAGCATCAGTTACGTCACTCGTCGCACTTCCCATGGTCCAGAGCGCCGTATAGGTTGTTTCCTGCTCAACCTTCGGAGGAATGGACCCTGTGTTTTCAAACGGCCCATCAGCAAAATAGAGAAGGGAGGAAACTACGACCTCGGTCTCGAATTTCACACGGCGCGTTATGTTCGTTGAGGTTTCCTCTCCGCTCTCATCATTGCGCTTCGCTTTCCCCAAAAGGGAGAGGGTAACTTGAGGATCTCGAAAACTGCTCGGATTCACATTTGTTTTTCGAGCGAAAGAAAAACGAAGCTCTCCTTCTTCCCCCGAAGCAAGCTCAGAAAGTTTTGACAGCGTTGTTTTATCAAAACGAAGAACGTTTTTTGAGGAGTCGTAATACCCTTTGTCTGCTTGAATAGAGGATTCTTCAAGGGAAATCCCAGAAAGAGAAACAAAAATTTGCGCGTCCACCAGTGAATTCGGAAGTGTGTTTATGTAGGTAATCACGCCTTCAATTTCTCTTCCTGACGGAGCCACCACTTCAGGTTCGCTTGAATTATTTACCGCAAGTTTCAAATAAAACGGATCCTTGCGGATACTTACCTCTTCGCTGTCTGTCGCCAGTACGGTTTCAATCTTTCCTTGCTCCGCGTCACTCTCAATTCCGGATTCGAAACGGAAAAACTTTGAATCTTCATTCGTTCCAAAAATATTTCCCTGAATTTGAATCATTCTCTTCTCCTTCGGTCCAAGATCCCCGATACGCCACACCGACTTGTCTCGATAAGCCGGAGGGTTCGAGCTTTTAAAGATGAACCCTTGCGGATACTCGGCCCGCACCACCACATTTTTTAGGGTCTCTTCCGAATTCGAGGAAACTTCGGCTGAAAGGGTAAGCGCTTCTCCTTCGTTCGCCTCTTTCGGAGTAACCACCGTAAAAGAAATCGGCGGAGACCCAAGGGAGAACTCATAGGAAGCTTCTTTCTGATAGAGGGCGTTTGAGTTCGCAATTCGATACTGAAGAGTGAAGTGAACCGACTGGCTCGTTCCTTCTTCGCCAAAAATTACTCCCCCAGCAAGAAATCGAGCCTCACTTCCCGGCTTCACTTCTCCAATAATTTTCGTTTCTCGAGGAAGCGGGGCGAAATCATTTCCCACCTTTCTCGTTCCTTTTGGATATTCAA
>JBBTWL010000062.1:0-9299 GCA_038062775.1 Patescibacteria group bacterium
GGGTGGGACGTCTTTGTTCTTGGAGTTCGTGATATATGAAAGCTTTCTCAGTATCGTCACGTAAAAGAATTTTTAGCCGAACGTGGAGGAGACGGAATGAAAGATAGTATGCATGGCAAAAATGGAGAGGATTTTATTCTCGATCTTCCTTTGGGCTCGGTTGTGACGAATGAAACGACAGGAAGAGTGATTGAACTTTTGACCGAAGGACAAAAGGAACTTTTGCTTTCCGGCGGGCGTGGAGGAATCGGAAATGAATTTTTTAAAAGCTCTCGAAATACCACTCCGAAAGAATGTACTCTCGGGGAAAAAGCGGATGAAGCAAATTTTACGATTGAGCTTCGTCTTATTGCCGACGCCGGACTCATCGGACTTCCAAATGCCGGAAAGTCTTCGCTGTTAAATGTTCTCACTCGCGCAAAATCAAAAATTGGAGCCTATGCGTTTACCACTCTTGAGCCACACTTGGGGAGTTTTTATGGATTTATTTTGGCCGATATTCCGGGGCTTATCGAAGGAGCGAGTGACGGCAGGGGTCTTGGCTCAAAATTCTTGCGACACATTTCCCGAACAAAACTTTTGATTCATCTCATCTCTCTTGAATCAGATGACATTACGCGCGATTACAACATTATCCGCAAAGAGCTTGAGAGTTTTTCCAAAGATTTAGGAGAAATTTCAGAAATTCTTGTGCTGACCAAAACCGATATGATTTCTTTGGAAGATGTGAAGAAAAAAGAAAAAGAGGCAAAAAAACTCTCAAAATCGGTGTTCACTGTTTCAGTGATTGATGATGAATTGGTCAAAAAGTTCTCTGATGAGCTCACAAAAATTCTTTCAGAAGAGAAATAGAAAATCGGCTGCCCCTCTTGCGAGAGACAGCCGAGTAATTCTTTCACTTCCGCCCCCTACTGGCGACTGAGCACAAGATTGATAAGGATCTGCGGGTTTTCGATCCGACATCCACTGAAAGCGTTTTTTTCGGGATTTCCATATCCCTGGCCACCGCCCCAGCTGTCGACGAAGGATTCCTTCACTTCCTTGCAGATGTCCCCGCGGCCGAAGTAGTACACTTCCCGCGAGCCATCTTCGCAAATCACGATGAGGTTTTCCTTTCCGTTCGGCCAGCTCGTAAAGAGTCGGTCGGTGACGGGGGAGACCTTGTTATGAGGAATACGGACGATGACCATATTGTCGATTTTTTCGGCAGATGATAGTGCCGCTACGGCCTGAAGTTCCATATCCATTGTTACGCCTTGGGCAGTTCGATCAAGGAATCGGATTTTATTGATTTCCTCTTTCGTTGCTCCCATCTCAATCATGGCTGGGATGTAGCCAGCATCATTTGCCGCTACGAGGAGGTCATGACGATTCGGCTTAATGTCGAGAAGGTACAGGACTTGGAGGATTGAGGCCGCCTCGTTTGAGCGGTCTCCGTGGTGATCGACGATGATCGCTGATTCTGGGAGAGCAATGTCGAGTTTTAATTCGACGAGGACGGGGGTATTCCCGGCCTGAACTTCCCGTCTGATTTCCTTCTCGTAGTCAGAAGCTTTTGCTCCCCAGGAAAGTTGCTTGTCGTGGAACAGGAGCTCTCGGGCTTCGAGAGCTTCTCGGATAGTAAGCATCTCGAGGTCTTGGCCCCCGAGGAAGAATACATAAGCCATTTTTGTCCCTCCTAAAAGTGGACGAGTTGGTGGTTGCCAAAGAATCGTTACTGACGTATATTATAGCATATTCACTCAAAAGGTCAAGTTTTTAAAAAGGTAACTCTAAAAGTCAAAGGAATAAGGCTTTTTTTGGAATAAAAAGCCTTATATTTTAAAAGGATATGAAAAATTTTAAAAATAACTTTAATCCCATTCAGGCATCACAAGAATTGAAAGAAAGATACAATCTTCAATTTGTTGATGTGCTCCAGAAGAATGGGGCAAAAGTGTACCTCTTTGGGGGAGCTCTTCGGGATATGGTGATGGGTCGTGAATGGAAAGATGCTGATCTCCGTGTCTGGCTTCCGCTTCCAGCAAAAGAGCGAGATGAAAAAATTGAATTGCTTCTTAAGGAGACGGGTATTTCGATAAAGGCCAAAATTCCATTTGGTGAAAAATTCACGGTGTATCGTTTTTTGCCAGAAGGAAGCGCATCTTTAGTTGGAATTGATTTCAGTGTTGAAAGTGAGCAGTATCTCGTCGATCCCGATTTTACGATTAATGGACTCTACTTTGATTTGGCGACGAATGAACTTATTGATCGGCATGGTGCGATAGATGATATTGAAAAGGGGATCATTAAAACTGCTCGTCCGCCACTCGATCAATTTAAAGATGAGCCGTTCATGATTTATCGCGCTATAAAAGCGGCGTGTCAGTTTGGTTTTACGTTTGATGAAGCAACATTTGAGGCAATGAAAAAACTTGCTCCTCAAACACGAGAGGCGATGGAAATTATCGCTGACAAAAAAATACCAGGCCTGACGGAATGGTTTTTAGGAAATACTTTTCGTGGACTTAAATACGACTCAGTTCGATTTGAGCATTTGTGGCATGAGGTGGGTATTACGGATGTTTTTGTAGATTTTCTTCGAGAAAAGTTAGCTATTTCTTCGAAGCCTCAAAAAGAAAGAATTTTTGTTTTTACAAAAGGAAAGAGGTATGGATACGAAGAAGCTATCAGTCTTTTCTTGAGTTCAATAGCTCGTGAGATGGATGAGAATACTCCTCAAAATACCTTCGATAAGATTATTGAGCTCTATGCTATTACGGCCCCGAAAGAATTCGAAGATTTTTTGATTGACCACGAAGGTATTTTTTACAGAGAAAACAGCAAAGAAAAAAATAGAGAAAAAGGAGAGTAATCCCTTTCTTGCTCCGAAAGCCCGATTCCCCTATAGTGTTTCCACATGTCTGAATATACTCCAACGATTGGTCTTGAAGTCCATGCGGAAATGAAAACGCAGACGAAGATGTTCTGCAATTCAAAGAACGATTCAAATGAGAAGCGTCCGAATGTAAACATTTGCCCCGTATGTATGGCTCATCCAGGGACGCTTCCAGTAATCAATAAGAAGGCAGTGGAACACGTGGTCCGCATGGGAGTGGCGGTCGGAGGGACGATTGCTGACTTTACCGAATTTGATCGAAAGAATTATTTTTATCCCGATATTCCAAAAGGATATCAAATCAGTCAGTACAAGTACCCGATTGTTTCTGGAGGAAATTTGAATGGAGTAGCCATCACACGTATTCATCTCGAAGAAGATACCGCAAGTTCTTCGCATGAAGGAGAATTTTCTTTGGTTGATTATAACCGCGCGGGAGTTCCTCTTATGGAGCTTGTCACAGAGCCGGTCATTCATGATGCGGAAACGGCAGTTAATTTTGCGAAAGAGCTCCAGCTTCTTCTTCGATATCTTGGAGCAGGTGAGGCGAATATGGAGAAGGGAGAAATGCGTATTGAGGCAAATATTTCCGTATCAAAAGATGGAGTGAGAGGGACAAAAGTAGAGGTCAAAAATATAAATTCTTTTCGAGCGGTAGAGCGCGCGATTCAGTATGAAATCCAAAGACAAACTGAAGCGCTCGAAAAAGGAGAAATCATAGTTCAAGAAACCCGTGGGTGGGATGATGCGTCACAAAAGACTTTTTCGCAGAGACTCAAAGAAAGCTCCCATGACTACCGTTATTTTCCTGAGCCCGATTTGCCGAAGCTCTCTCTTTCAAAAATAAAAGAATTTTCTCCGGAGGAGGTGAAGAAAACGCTCCCCGAACTTCCGTGGGAGAGACGAAAGCGATACGGAGGAGAGTACGGAATAAAAAAAGAAGACGCGAATATGTTTGTTTCTGATGAACGATTGGGGAATCTTTTTGATACGTTAACGAAAGGAACTTCCGAAGTTTCTCTCATTGCCCTTGGAGCAAATTATATTGGCTCTGATATCGCGGGGCTTGTCACAAAACTTGGTGAAGAAGGATTGAGAAATATTTCACCCGAAGGATTTCTCTCGCTTCTCAAAGCTCTCCAAGAAGGAAAACTTTCTTCTCGCGGGGCAAAGGATGCGTTAGCGGATGTATTTGAACATGGAGGAGAGTTGTCCGAAAAAATTAAAAACTATTTCCAGAAAAGTGATTCTTCTGAACTCGAAGCTATTGCGAAAAAAATTATTGCGGAAAATTTAAAAGTAGTAGAGGAATACAAGGGAGGAAAAGTTATTTCTATACAGTTTCTCGTCGGGCAAGGAATGAAAGAGAGCAAGGGATCAGCCAATCCGCAGATACTTCGAGAAATTTTTGAAAAGCTTTTGCAGTAGAGCTCTAGGAGCACATACACAAATAATACGCGATCGCGTATTATTTGTGTATGTGCGGAGGGGAAGTATATAAAAATAGAAGTATATAAAAATAAAGGACCCCGGCGCGCTGGTGTGAATAGCGGATGCGCCGGGGGTGTTTGAGCTTCTTTGCAGGGAAACTCGGAGTCTTAAGTTTAGGTAGGAAACTCACAGCAAGATGTGTTGGGGTACATTCCACTGTTTGACTCGAAGACCTTTTTGTATATGTGAAATACCGATACCACCTCCCGTTTTTGGTTGTTTGAATGGGTGTCGGAGGACGGCCTCTCCGAATCGGCTCGATTTGGATCACCTCCTTTTTGCTTCTAAATATAAGCGTATAACGCTTCTTTTTATTTGGCAATATTGCTACTCGGAAAAGTAAAAGACCCCCTGCGAACAGGGGGTCTTTGCTCCGCCTCGGCCGATATGGCTAGAGACCGAGCGAGTTGGTTTCGGACAGGAAACATGTCCGTCCGAGTTTGCCGGCTGTGGGGCCTGGCGCACCTACCTCTTCCATTTTCAGGAACGAAGCGGATGCGCCATGGCCTTCAGCCGGCGCCGCCGATCATGTGATGAAGATGAACCCAGCCTTGTCGATATCGTTGTTCGCCACCGTCACCGGCGGACCGTGAAAACTGCGCCACATAGCGCACACTCCTTTCCCCTTAAGAGGGGGGTTTGGTGAAAGGGGGAATCCCTACAAACAACTAAGGAACATGTACCCTTCCGTTTTAGCACTCTCAAAATTCTTGTCAAGCGCTTAAAATAGGATTAAAAAAGGTTTTGAAAATTACCATTTCCGTTAGAAACATGGACAAGTTAGGAGTATAAAATGGTTTCTAACGGTATATTTTTTGCTATACTACCCCCTAACCCTCGCTATAGTGAGTGGGACGAATTTCCTTACTACCTACTTCTTACTACTTCTTAAGTCTGCTTCTTAATTTTTCTTCTTATTCTCATGGTCATCACCTACTACGGAATGGAGTTTTTCAAGGTCCAGTTTGGGGACCTCACTCTTGCCATAAACCCCATCTCAAAAGACTCAAAATTAAAGGGCGCGCGTTTTGGCGCGCAGGTTGCTTTGGTTTCCATGAATGATGTTGATTTAAATGGACTTGAGCAAGTTTCCTTTGGAGACAAAATTCCGTTCTCTATTACGGGTCCCGGAGAATACGAAGTGAAAGATGTTTTCATCAAAGGCATTTCTTCGGGGACAAACGCGAGCGGAAAATTAAATACGATGTACACCATTACCCTTGAAGGAATGAATATTGTTTTTCTCGGAGCTCTCGCTTCAAAAGACCTTTCTTCTGAAATAAAGGGAGCGCTTCCGGACATTGATATTTTGTTCGTACCCATTGGCGGGGGGGAAGTACTCACGGCATCGGAGAGCTACAAGCTCGCGGTTTCTCTTGAGCCGAAACTTATTATTCCGATGCATTACAGCGACGACAAAGACGGTCTTAATGCGCTCAAAGTATTTCTCAAAGAAGCGGGAGCGGAGAAGGCCGAGGCGCTTGAGAAGCTGACGCTGAAAAAGAAAGATTTAGACGGGAAGGAGGGAGAAATTATAGTTTTGGCCCCGGCAGTGTAGTTAGCTGGTAGAGGAGTAGCTTGTTGGCTTTTTAGGGGTAAAATAAAGTAAAAGAAATGAGGTGAAAGAATGCATAAAAATGATATCATCCTTCCTACAAATTAATAAGTTACCAACTAACACCTAACTAGCTCACATGTGGGATTATCTCGACAGACTTCGTCAAAAAAGCGACCGCCAAAAAGAGATTATTTCTTTCGGCGTTTCTGTGCTCATCACTCTTACTATTTTTTCACTCTGGCTTTCATCGTTTCAATTGGGTCCGGGGCAACTTGCGAAAGTGGATGCTGAAAAGGAAGAAGTGACTACGACTCATGCGGTTGACTTGGCTCCTTTAGCCACCGTCAAAGACTCTCTTTGGGAGATTGGGAGTCTTTTCAAAAACCTCTTCCAAAGCAATATCGAATATACCCGATAATTCTCTTCTTTTTTGGGAGTTTTTCAGATCAATTTTTAGTCGAAAAAGCCTTGTTTTTGTTCCTCTTTTTGGTATTATAGCAGGACACTTTTATGGCCTCAAAAGACGATGAAAAGAAGGGGAAATCCTCGGATGAAACCTCTCAAAATGGGATTCCAAGCCCTCTTTCGGCGCGCGTTATCACGCAAAACATTTCTTCGGAAATGCGAGAGTCCTATATCAACTACGCGATGTCGGTTATCACCGCTCGCGCTCTTCCTGATATCCGTGATGGATTGAAGCCGGTACACCGTCGTATTCTTTACACCATGCAGGAGATGGGACTTTCGGCATCAGCCAAGTTTCGAAAATCCGCCGCCGTGGTTGGAGACGTGATGGGAAAATTTCATCCACACGGCGACTCGGCCATTTATGAAGCCATGGTCAAAATGGCTCAAGATTTTACCTATCGCTACCCGCTCGTCATGGGACAGGGGAACTTCGGCTCTCTCGATGGAGATGCCGCCGCCGCGATGCGTTACACGGAAGCGAAAATGAGCCGTCTCTCCGGAGAACTTTTGCGAGACCTTGAAAAGGAGACAGTGGACTGGAGTCCAAACTACGACTCGACTCGCAAAGAGCCGAAAGTGTTTCCCGCGGCGGTCCCGAATATTTTATTGAACGGCACACTCGGTATCGCGGTGGGAATGGCGTCAAATATCCCAACGCACAATTTGCGGGAAGTGGTCGGAGCGACGATTCACCTCATAGATACCCCCGAAGCTTCAACGGAAGATCTGCTTCAGTTTGTGAAGGGCCCTGATTTTCCCGTTGGGGGAGTGGCTTTTGGGGGAGCGGATATTTCTCACGCGTATCAAAATGGGAAAGGGGGGGTGGTTGTTCGAGGAGAAGCGGAAATTGTTGAGAATAAGAACGGAATGTTTCAAATCATCATCACTTCGATTCCGTATCGCGTGAACAAGAGCGACTTAATAGTTTCTATTGCCAACCAAGTACAGGAGAAAAAGCTTGATGGAATTAAGGGGCTTCGCGATGAATCCACAAAGGATATCCGCGTGGTCATTGATTTGAAACAAGGGGCACAGCCTCAAAAGGTGTTGAATTATCTCTACAAACACACAGCACTTGAAGAAACCTTCCACTACAACATGGTGGCTTTGGTCGGAGGCATCCCGCAAACGCTTTCTCTCAAAACGATTCTCGAAGAGTTCGTGAAGCATCGCAAAGAGGTGGTGCGACGGCGAACTGAGTTTGATTTACGAAAAGCGCAAGAGAAGGAACACATCTTGCTTGGGCTCAAAAAAGCACTCGACCATATTGATGAAATTATTAAAATTATTAAGGCTTCAAAAGATGTAGAAACGGCGAAAGAAAATCTCATCAAACGATTCAAATTCTCCGATCGCCAGACCGTCGCGATTCTTGAAATGCGACTTCAGAAGCTCGCCGATCTTGAGAGAAAGAAAATTGAGGACGAGCTCGCCGAAGTGCAAGCTCTTATCGAAGAACTAAAAAGCCTTTTGGGAAGTTCAAAGAAAATGCTCGGAGTCATTAAGAAAGAGCTTCAAGAAATTGCCGATAAATATGGCGATGACCGCCGAACAAAGATTGTAAAAAGCGCCGCAAAATCCTTCTCCATCGAAGATTTGGTTCCGGAAGAAATAAGCGCGCTTGTTTACACGGCAGGGGGGTACATTAAGCGCACGAATCCGGATGAATACAAGAAGCAAAGACGCGGGGGGGTGGGAGTGATTGATTTGGAAACCAAAGAAGAAGATTTCATTACCATTCTTCTCACCACTTCAACGCATAGCGATGTACTTTTCTTTACCGATAAGGGGAAAGCGTACAGTCTTAAAATGTACGAGCTTCCGGAAGGCAGACGCGCCACCAAAGGAAAATCCATTATGAATTTCCTCTCGCTTGGCTCGGACGAAAAAATTACCTCTATCCTTCCTTTGAGTAAAGCCGAAAAGAAAGAAGAACTCTCGCTTATTATGGTGACGAAACAGGGAACGGGGAAAAAAGTCTCCGCCAAAAGTTTTTATGATGTTCGTCGAAGCGGAATTTTGGCGATGAAACTTGCCTCGGGAGACTCGCTCGTTTCCGCCTTTTTTGTGAGCAGAGGAGACAGTGTGGTTATCGGCACGGCAAACGGACAATCAATTCGATTTAAAGAAAGTGACGCGCGAGAAATGGGAAGAAGCGCCGGGGGCGTGCGGGTAATAAAACTTTCCAAGGGAGACTTTATAGTGGCATCGGACTGTGCTCCCAAAGATATGAAGGATGCCGAACTTCTCATCATGAGTGCGAACGGATACGGAAAGAAAACTTCGCTTAATGAATACAAGATTCAAAAACGCGGAGGCTCCGGAATTAAGACCGCCAAAGTGACGTCAAAAACCGGCAAAGTTATTAGTGGTACGGTGGTTTCCGGATCGGATGAAGAACTTGAAGTGGTGGTTATCTCAAAGAAAAGCCAAGTTATTCGAACAGGAATAAAAGAAGTTCCTTCTCTTGGACGTTCCACTCAAGGGGTTCGCATTATGAAACTCCGTGAAGGAGATTCCATTGCCTCCTTCATTTGTCTTTAGATTAGATTGTTAGATTGTAGCCAAGCAATCGTCCCTTTCTCCTTATTGGTTTTTGGTTTTTCCCCTAAAAAACTATTTATCATATTCTTGCTATCGCGGGCAAATAATAAATCATTATTTTTTGTTTTTTTATCCTTCGTCCAAGCGACCTAAATTTCTTCTCCGTAAAACGGGCTTCTTTAATTTTTCGGACTTGTCCCAAGGAACCTTTATTTCACTTCTCATGGCGTAAGAATTTCTTGCCAGTGGAAACGAAAATCAATCACCCTACGGTCTCTGCCGTAGGGAAACGAGGTCTTGCATGACATCCCCCATAAAGACGTATAATATACTATAGTATATTATACGTCTTTATGGGGG
>JBBTWL010000063.1:0-12428 GCA_038062775.1 Patescibacteria group bacterium
GTCTCCTTGGTAACACGCACGTTTCACTTCGGCTCCCAACCATTCACTCATCCTCGAAAGTGTTTCTCCAACCGTGTTCGACATAAAATGACCTATGTGAAATTCCTTAAATAAATTCGGATCAGTGTATTCAAAAATAGCTTTCACTCCGGAGAGCGATTCACTCCTTCCGTATAAGTTCTCCTTTCCCGCAATTTCAAGAAGTTTTTGGGAAAAATAGGTACGAGTAAGGAAAAAATTAATAAACCCCGGATTCACGACTTCTACTTTCTCGATATCGGGAATTCGAGTAAAGGAATCTTGGAGTTTCTCTTTACATTTCTCCGCTATCTCAAGCGGAGAAATTTTTTCTTTCGCTCCTCTTATGAGGGCTACTGAAGTCGTGTAGTCACCATGAGAAAGAGCTTTCGCATATTCAAGCGAAATTTCTTCAGGGGTTACTCCCAAAATTTCTGCGATAGTTTTCTCAATTTCTTTCATAAATCGCCTTCCGTTACAAAGGCAATAGTAGCAAAAAGAAAGACCCCGCCATAGGCGGGGTTTAATTTCGTATTGCCTTCAAAAATATCCGGGAAACGTCATCGATAAACAACGTGTTATTTCTTCATGGAGATTTTCGGGTGATTTTTCCGCATCAAGAATAAGAACTGGATGCTTTGACGCGAATTCGCGGAAAGCTTCTCGGACACGTTCATGAAACTCCATTTTCCGTTGATCAAAATGTGATTGGATTCTCTCGGAATCTTTTCCGAGTCTTCGTTGAGCAACTTCCGCTGGTAAATCGAGAATGATGTATAAATCAGGTTGCGGACGAACTATCCATATACGCATCTTTTGGAACCACCACGTAAGACCAGACTCTTCACCACCTCGAATTTGAAAAGCCCATGTAGAGGAATCCGCACGATCTGAAATCACACTTTTCCCTTTATCAAGAGCTGGTCCCACCGTAGTTTCCAAAAGATGGTTCCTTGCCGCAAAAAAAAGAAGGAATTCGGTCCTCGCGCTCACCTGCTGATTCGGAGCGTCTGAATCAAGAATAAGATTTCGAATTTTTTCAGCATATGGATTTCCTCCCGGTTCTCGCACAAAAAGAAATGAGTCATTGCCGTATTTACTTCGAAGCAAATCAATTTGAGTCCCTTTTCCGCATCCATCGACACCATCGATGACAATATACTTCCCTTGTCTCATACAGGCCTCCTTTGAGGTATGACATTTCTTTTGGCATAGTGCCATAGCGAAAGAAAAAAGAAAGCCCACGAGCGCGCATGCGCGCTCGTGGGCAATTCGTCTTCACTTGAAACCTACTCACTCCATGCCGTATCCCAATCTTTGAAATACTTCGGGAGTTGCGGTTCCGAGCCACCGATGTAATGGGAGCCAATTTCTTCCCCATAGACCTTGTCCGGCCTCTCGGAGAGTGACTCGAAGAGCATTGAAGCCATTATTTGCCCGTGAACAAGTCTTTCCGGACCGAAATTTGCATCCGGAATATATTCAAGAACACCATGCTTTCCTTCTTCCCCACCGAAGAATGGGTCGAAGAACCCAGCGATGTGCTGACGACCTTCAGCTGCTTCCGTAGTACGCTCATCAAGTTGTCCGCAATGACTCTCGGGAATCCTGATTCGCTCAACGGTGGAAAAAAGATACATATGTCCTGGGGTTACGATAATCTCATCAACCGGTCCAGGAATCGGCTCAAAGAAATCTTCAATCTTATGGTACTCTTTCCGATTCATTTCAAGTTCGCCAACAACAGAATCTTTGGTCCTCCATCCTACAATTTTTCGTTGAAGATCGAGATGGAGATAAATTTTTCCATTACGAATGACAGTTTGATTTACTGGTATCGCTTTCCCTGTCTTCGACAAAAGAATCCCGTGCTCACAGTGGAGATCAACGATTTCTCTGTCGACGAGAGGTTTTCCCCCATGCTCTTTGAAACGAGCCTGCGTCATACAGAGCCCAAGAGCCACTCTGATTGACCACACATAAGGATAAACTTCAAGAAACAAAGGACCTTCGTATCCAGGTTCTGTAAAGTCGTAGTGTGAAGTATCTCCAATGACGCGAACGAAAACACCTCCGCGTCCCGTCGAGCTCTTTGGGGAGAACTTCGCACTATACCCAGGAGGAAGCGAGAATGATTCAGCGAGCCTAATGAGGTACCAATTCTTCTGTTCAAGCACTCGATTTTCCTCAAGAGTAAGTTCGAAGTGATACCTCGCATGGCGGTCGATTAAATCCCGCACCCGCTCACCTCGCCGAGGAAGACCACTTACACGCATGCAGTAAATTGGGCCATCGAGAGATAGATCAAGAGAAGCGGGTTGGAATTGTCCATCTAAAAACGAGGAAGTTGAGTGAATAATTGGGTTTTTCCCCCGAGCCAGCCGCAAAAGTGATTGCCGTGGCAAAATCATGAGCAAATACCTCTCTAGTAAGTTGAACTGACTCTCTTCCTTTTACCATTCGTAACCAAAAAAAGAAAGTGGGCGCTTTATGCGCCCACAAGAAGAAAAAATCAGACCTTCCAGTATTCCGGAACAAGAGTTCCTTCGACTTCTTTGAAATCACCAAACAGCTCTGGAACTTCAGCAATCATGATGCGTCCAATTTTCCTGAACACGTGCACAATTTCTTCTTCCGCTCCGGCGTCCGTACGCAAAGCAATGACATGACGAAGGGCACGGAGATTGAGCGTCCAGACTCCACCAGTAGCAATCCCCATGCCAATGCCGCGCCGAAAAGCAGAAGTAAGTACTTTCTTTGCGTGAAATTTGCTCTCCGGAGAAAGCTCTTCTTTCCAAATTTCAGCGAATGAAGCCATCATATTTTCCTGGTTATCGAACTGTGCAGTCAACAGTTCACGACTCATGCGTTTTTTTGTTTGCATGGATATCGTGTCGCCAGACATACCACGGAAACATTCGGGCATCCAGAATCGAATATCAGTATATCGAACATAGCGCATGCTACGTTCGGAAATACCAACTCCCGCTCGATGACGATTCATTTCGCCAGTGAAAACGCGCGAACATCCATTGATTGCAAAGGTGAATATCCCATGCTCGAGCACCGAACCGTGTCGCTGTTTCAAAACATTATCGAGATACTCGACCATGTCGCTGCGCACCTTATTCACATTTGGATTGAGCCCCGGCTGAAATGCCATGTAGCACTGCTTGGCCGCAAGAGCCACGAGAAGCGAAGGATCAGAGACCGCCTCTTCCGAGGGAATTTTGAATTCGTCAGCGCCCATTTCATCGAGCCAATCACGAACCGCTTCACGATCGACAACCGTTCGAGCAAGCGCTCGAACGGTAATCTCGTTGAAGGAAGTTGCCATAGTAACCCTCCTGTAAGGATCTGTTTGAAAACCGAAGGAATACTATTCTTTTTGGACAAAAACACAAACTCCCGTCCCGACGTAGATCGGGACGGGAGTTTTGTATAAAAATTTATCCTTTTATTTCAATCCCAGCGGAGCGAGCAGAGCCGGCAATAATTTTCATCGCTTGTTCAATATCGTGCGCGTTCAAATCCGGCATTTTCTTCTCCGCAATTTCTCGAAGTTGAGCCTTCGTTACAGACCCTGCCTTTTTTGAAGCGTTTTTCCCAGAACCCTTCTCAATTCCCGCTGCCTTCAAAAGAAGGTTGGTCGCCGGAGGAGTTTTCAAAACAAAAGCATAGGTTCGATCTTCGAAGACGGAAATTTCAACCGGAACAATGTCTCCCATCATCGGGCGAGTCGCTTCATTGAACTTGCTCACAAAGTCCCCGATATTAATGCCTGCTTGTCCAAGCGCTGGCCCTACCGGAGGAGCTGGAGTTGCCTTTCCGGCGGCGATTTGAAGCTTGAGTTTCTTAACTACTTTTTTGGCCATGATTGATTTTTAAGGAATGAAATGACTATAAAAATCATCACCCCGTGGAATAAAATTCTTTGTTACTCGTAATAAGTTCGTATCTTATACAATAATCGTTATTTCGCAAGGATACTTGATTCCCTATTCCACGGGGTTCGGAAAATATAACGTCAATGGTTATAACGGCGCTATATTTTCCTCACCTGCAAGAAATCAAGCTCGACGGGCGTTTCGCGTCCAAACATAGAAACCAAAACCTTCACCTTCCCGCGAGATTCATCAATTTCCGAAACTTTCCCATCGAGTTCCTTAAACGGCCCGTCGGCAATAGTCACCGCATCGCCCACCTCAAAATTCACGGTGTGGCGGACACTCTCTGAATTCATGCGTCGGAACAACTCATCCATTTCTTTCTGCTCAAGCGGAACAGGATGTACTCCGCTTCCCACAAACCCCGTTACCCGAGGCGTGTTTCGAACCACATACCACGAATCGTCGTTCACGAGCATATCCACCAGAACATAGCCGGGATAAATCTTCTCTTCTTCTTCGACCCGCTTCCCTCCCTTAATTCGGATTTTCTTTTCCGTAGGAACAACCACGTTAAAAATCTTCTCACTCATTCCAAGCGACTCAATGCGTTGTTTTAAATTTCGCACCACCGCATTTTCGTATCCGGCATAGGTGTGGATGGCGTACCAGCGTCTCTCCCCGGTTTCAACTTGTTTTGACATAGTGATAAGTTAGATACGTGTAAAAAGTTTCGTAAGTTACCATTGCCTAAATGACGCTCTTAAATAACATTTGGAAAAAATAATCGAAAAGTCCGAGATACAAAGAGGTAATAATGGAAACCACAATAACCAAAGCCGTGTACGAGATGACCTGCTTCCGCGTCGGCCAACTTACATGCTTCATTTCTTCTCTTGTCTCTCGCAAATATTGTCCTAAGGCCATGTTAGTGTAATAAGTTGATAAGGGTAATAAGTCTGATACGTTAGAACCTCCTAATAAAAAACACCCCGCAGGGCTTTTATTACCCTCCATAATACACCCATAGAAGAAAAAAGTCAAGCGTTCGTTTTTGTGGGAGTCTCAAGATGAGAATGGGGAAATTAAGAATAAGACTAGACGAAGAGAGAAAAAGTCTTGTACTATTTTCTGACGGTCGGTAGAAAATAGTATAGAAGAAAAACCCCAAAATGGACTCTCGGCTAAAATAAACTCCCTTGCGATAGAGACCGCAAGGAAACGAGTTGTCCATTAACTAACCCGCCATATGCCCGTACCTAAAATATTTTTCTCTTGGGCGACCATTTTACAATGGATTAGCTCTTGGGCAAACCGCTTGCTTCAAGCAAGTTTTAACTTAGCGAATTTCGTAGGTAATCGTAACGTTTGAGATAAATTTATTCTCTCCCATCGGGATTTCAGGAGCCGGAGCGAAAGCTCCATCCGCTTTCATACTTATCACTCCACCGCGCCCGTAATATGTTGGGGTATATCCATTTTCAGAAAAACTCGCAATTCGAACAAGGGACACCCCAAGGTCATCAGCTAATACTTCAGCTTTCTCTTTGGCATCAGCAATAGCTTCTGCGCGAGCCTTCGCCTGCACTTCTTCTTTCTTTTCCACATCAAACGTGAGACCGCTCACGTTTGAAACCCCAAGACTCCCAATCCCCGAAAGAAGCTCGCCCGCCTTCTCAAGATCGCGGACCTTCACTTCAATCGATTGAGAGACTTCGTAACCCATAATAATCTGCTTCCCTGGGTTTGGAGGACACCACTCTCGAGTACAAATCGTCGCTGAGCCATAAATGGTTTCGTATTTTGGATAAATGTTATATGAAGTGGTCTTAATATCTTTCTCGGCGATTCCCTCCCCCTTCAAAAAAGCAATGGTTTTATTGCTTTTTTCCGTCGCCACTTTTTGCGCATCCGCTACCGTTTTCTTTTCCTCAACTACCGAAAAAGAAAAAGTAACCAAGTCCGGCTTGGCAAATTCTTCTCCTTCCCCGGAAACCACGATAGTGTTTTGAAGCGAAGTATCGCGTCCAATATAGGCTCCTTTTTTGAACTCATTTACGGTCTTGGCAAGAACAAAAAGAGAAGAGAGAACAAGGAGCACTATGACTACCCGCATAAAGCGACTGTTTTGAAACATTTCATTCATATATTTTTGGATTATAATGGACACCCTATCACATTCTCACTCTCTCTTCTATATCGCTTCCGCACCCTCCAACAGTATGCCAACATCATGAATTACCAAGAAAAAAGCCTTGCCCTCCATGAAAAATATCGGGGGAAAATTGGGACAGAAGTGAAGGTGCCTCTTCAAACCCGAGGGGATCTTTCTTTGGCCTACACTCCCGGAGTCGCGGGACCTTCAGAAGCCATCGCTAAAGATATTTCCAGAGCAGAAACACTTACCTCCGCAAAAAGAACGGTTGCCGTTATCTCTGACGGATCCTCCGTTTTGGGACTGGGGAATGTTGGGCCAGACGCTTCCCTTCCGGTGCTTGAAGGAAAAGTTGCCATTTTTAAAACGTTCGCGAATCTCGATGCTTTTCCTATCGCTCTTTCGGTTCATACCCCAGAAAAAATAGCTGAAGCCGTTATCGCCATCGCCCCCTCTTTCGGCGCCATTAATCTTGAAGACATTAAAGCCCCGGGATGTTTCGAAGTAGAAAAAATTCTTCGGGAAAAACTTTTTCTCCCCGTCATGCATGACGATCAGCACGGCACCGCCATCGCAGTCCTTGCAGGACTCATAAATGCCCTCAAGGTAGTCGGGAAAAATAAGGGAGAAGTAAGAGTTATTATTAACGGAGCTGGAGCCGCGGGTATAGCGACCGCAAAACTTCTTCACTTTGTCGGCTTTTCAAACATTATTCTCGCCGACAGCAAAGGAATTATTTCTCACTCACGGACTGACCTCACTGAAGAAAAGAAAGAAGCGCTTGTGTGGAGCAATCAAGAAAACATCTCCGGTGACCTCAAGGAAGCTCTCAAAAAGGCGGATGTTTTCATCGGCCTCTCCAAAGGAAATCTTTTACGCGCCGAAGACGTTTCTCTCATGAATGAAAATGCCATTGTTTTTGCGATGGCGAACCCTACCCCAGAAATTACTCCCGAAGAAGCGAGGAAGGGCGGGGCAAGAATTGTGGCGACCGGCCGTTCTGATTTCCCAAATCAGATTAACAATGCCTTGGTCTTTCCCGGGGTCTTCCTCGGACTTATCGACGGGAAAATTTCAAAAATTACCGACCAAATGAAGATGGCTTCGGCTGAAGCGCTCGCGAGCATTGTCGAAAATCCAACGGAAGAAAATATCATTCCTGACATTTTCAATCCAAACATTGTCCCCACAATTTCTGAAGCCGTCCGGAAAAACTCATAAGCCTATCTCCCCATTTGAGATTTCAAATGACCGCGTTGCTCAAAAAGGGAAGCAAGAGACTCTTCTAAAAACCGGGTTCTTACTTTCAATTTTTCAACATTCTCAATTTCTTCTTGAGTAAGACTCGGTTCAGACTCTTCAGATTCGATGGTTCGTCTGCACGTACTAAGTACCCGTTCCCGTTCTTCAATCTCTTTTTCAACTTCCTTCAAGCGTGCTCTCAATTTCCCCGGGAATTGAAGAATTTCCGCCCCATCTTCCTTTTTATCAAAATTTAAATCTCCTTCCATAGAAAAATAGTAAATATTATTGAGTTATCTTACGAATAGTATACTCCTCTTATTTTAAGGAATCATCATCACACTCCAAAGAAAAACCCCGGACATCCCGGGGTGACGACTTTTCCGTTGAGCCACATGCGACTACGATTAAATGAGTCGCAAAAGATCAAGAAGTTTTGTTACATGGAAACGGGCGTGATGCCGGTGCGGATAATCTTCCGGAGCCAAGAGAACAGTCATCACTCCAGCCTCCTTACCCTCTTCTATGTCTGAGAGGAGGTCTCCGATGAAATAGGTGTGCCGGGGGTGACGATTTGCTTTTTGACATACTTCTTGAAGAACAACGCTTTTTTTACTCGCTCCGCCGATAACGAAATCAAAGTGACGGCGGATATCAAGGTGAAGCGTGCGCTCAAGAAGTTGGTTCCCCGGATGCGCGCTGACAATTCCGCAGGGAATTCCGCGGTCTTGAAAGACTCCGAGGACCGACAGAGCCCCTTCCATAAGCCCACAGCGCGAAGTATCAAAGAGTTCCCAGAAAGAGGATTCCAATTCTTCGTCCGATAAAGACACCCCTTGTGTACGATACCACTCAAAACCATTGTTCGGCCGATGTCGAAATTTTTCAGAAGACAACGTCAAATTGTGGCGTTCAAATATTCTTCTTGCCACTCGATAGATTTCTCCCTCGGAATCAAAAAGCGTCCCGTCCCAATCGAAAATAATCATTTCCGTACTCCCAAAAAACTGAAAACCTGTCCTTCTTCTACCTTATGAAAGAATTTTTGGCAAATATGAAAGGAGCGCCAGATATAATCTTCTCTTTTTTCATACCATCAAAGCGGAAATGACTTTTATAAAAACTCTCCTAGACGGATAAGTAAAATCGCACAAACTGACAAAACAAGAGCAAAGATTTTCCTTGAGGAAAATTGTTCCTTAAAAAGAAAAAACCCAGTGATTGCCGTCACAAAAACATACTGTGAGTGGAGCGCCATAACCAAAGTAAACGGACCTTTTGTAAGAGCGAGGAGTAGAGCATAGGTGCCAAAGAAGCTTGGGATACCGATAAGAACTCCGAGGTTGATTTGCTTCCGTCCAAAGAGTTTCTTGAAACTTATTTCTTTTTTAGAGACAAAGAAAATAATAAGCGAAGAAAGAATACCGAAGAGATATTGGTAAACTTGAAACTCTTGAATATTGTAGCCATCAGCAACAATTTTTTGAATTATTTTGTTAAATACAGAAAGGAAGACGAGAACTCCACCAACTCCAATCACATAACGAGAATATTGAAGTTTCCCACCTCTGTAGAGAAAGAGATACACCGCAATGATGGTGAGGAGGAGGCCAGCTACCTGTAGAAAATAAAGCCTATCTGAAAAAAAGAACACTCCAAAAGTCACGGTAAGAATAAGGCTTACAGAGGTGGTTATTGGGAAAAGTGTGTTGGTATCTACAAAAGAAAGTGCGAACATTTGAAGCAAAATAAGGAGTGAGAATGAAACCCCCCAGAGTCCAGCCCATAACAAAATTTTTCCTGGAAATTGCGTGAGTTGCGAAAAGAAAAAGACAAGAGAAAAAATTTCCAAAACAAAAAGCACCCAAAACCCCACAGCATAGCGATTAACGTCCTTTGCGAAAGGGAGTTTATATAGAGCTGTTGAAACCCCGAAAAGTATCGTGGCGATGAGAGAATAGGTGAACCAAGAAATCATTCTATGTGCATACTGGTAATCAAACCTGAATTACACGGGGAGGCGTGAGGGGGTTGAACCCTCGATGGCAGATCCACAATCTGCAGTGTTACCGCTACACCAACGCCTCCGTTAACTTCCGACACTTCACATCATAACGATGAGGAAGAAATTGGCAACGTAATGAAGCTCGAAACTACCCATCCATCTCCTACCACCTACCCACTATGAATAGGACGGTTTCTTTTCGGAAATGCCGGACTTGGTATTGGATACTCGAGCAAGGGCGAAAAGAAGAGAGGAAAGCCGATTCAAGTAGGCTCGTGAGAATTTCCCCATCGTTACTTGCTCCTCTTCAATTGCCAAAATGACTCGGCGCTCCGCGCGCCTCGACACAGCGCGAGCGTAATCGAAAGAAGCGGAAAGTTCGGTACCTCCCGAAATGGAAAACGAAGTGAGAGGGGGAATTTCTTTTTCAATGGCACCAATAATTTTTTCTGCTTTTCGAAGTTTCTCTTCCGTTACAGTTTTTTCCGCTCCCGCAAGTTCCGCCTGAATGATGAATAAGTTTTGCTGGATGCTTTCCATCATTTGTTCGGGAGTTTCCCCCTCAATTTTCCAGTCACATTTTCGAGACAAAACTTTTGAAATTCCTAAAAGAGAGTTCAGCTCATCGAGCGCGCCAAGCGCCTCAACCCGCGAAGAATTTTTTGAAATACGCTGTTTACAACCAAAGATAGTTGTTGTCCCGCCGTCCCCCTTTCCTGTGTACAGCATAGTTTGCCCATTTTACCCCTCCCCCTTGATTCTTTGAAGAGCGAGAGTAAAGTGAGAAGCGGAAGAGCAAAAACACAAACCGGAGGAGGTTGTTTGGCAACAACACGATGCAAGAAGGTGGCGAGCCGAGGCCAACCAATTCGAGGAACTTTCCAAAGCAAAAAGGCGAAACGAAGAGCGCAATTTCAAAAAACACCTCCGTCGGAGGAGGTCTTGAGAAAGAGAGAGCGAATTTTTAGAAATCGCAACTTTCGAAATTCTTCAGACAAAAAGGAGGGGGAGCAAAAAAAGCCATCAACTTTTCTGTTGATGCTTCGGGAAGCCACCCTTGGCACAATTGAGTGGAACCGAAGTCGAAGAAGCGACAGCCAATAAACACCGAGGCCCCGATGCGTACGCACCGGGGCCAAACTGTTTTCACGGACATCGGACATACGGATCAATGGTCCACAGACACTCTCCACTAGAGGAGAGTACGTACGGACTGGCCGCCGCCACGAGAATCCGGCTCTCGAAAAGCGCCACGAGAAGAATCGCGAGCGCGAGCCCGCCTACGCGAATGAGGATTTTCAATATTGTCTCTCCCACGTTCCTAAAGGTTCAAAAACGAACTATATAAAAACATATCTCATAAGAAAAGTCAACTTTGTGCGCGGGAGAGGACTTGAACCTCCACACCTTGCGGCATATCCACCTCAAGGATACGTGTATACCAATTTCACCACCCGCGCATTTATTTACCGATGCTATTTATTGTTAGGGCTTTTTCTATTTTCCACATTTTTCTGCCAAAAACAAACACCGAACAAACAACCAAGCCACTATAATACATCTTCCTGATAATTTCCAACGAGAATAAAACACCGTGGTAACCACCGCATCCCACAACCAAACCCAAGACGTATAATATACTATAGTATATTATACGTCTTGGGTTTGGTTTTTTGATTGTCGATTTGTATGACTTGGTGCGGAGACGTACTTAAATTTCCGAACTTGTCTGTTTACTATTCGCTCTTTATTTCCTTCACTTCTGGCGTTGCCGCTTCTTCTGAATCTTCCGTAGCAACCTTTATCGTTCGAAGATTTCTCATCTCTCGTCTCACCTCTCGGGAGACCTTGTCGCGAATGTGATAGAGTTTCGCTCGGCGCACTTTTGCCGATCGAAGAATTTCTATTTTTTCAATAGAAGGAAGATAGAGCGGGAAAATTTTTTCAACCCCAACTCCGCTCGCCACTTTTCGTACCGTAAAGGTCGCCCCCGCTTCCTTGCCATGCTTCACCGCCAAAACGAGACCCTCGAAAGCCTGGAGTCGAGTTTTTTCTTTTCCTTTTTCCTTGCCTTTATCAGGACCGATTTCAACAATTTTCTGCGTCACGCGAACAGTGTCCCCCGCTCGAAGCTGAAGCTTTTTTCGTTCCTCTATTGGAGCTGTCGTAATAACGGTTCTCATGTCCTTTCTAATAGGCTCGCACTTTAGCACAGCAATAAAAATCCCGCAATTTTATAAAAAAACGGGTCCCGAGGGACCCGTTTCAAGAAAAGAACATTCACATTTGAGGACCGACATCCCACTGAAGGATCTGCCCCGCCAGAAATGGGGTGACCTTATCACCCCCGAACAGGTAAGAATCGCGGACAGTCCAAGGTCCTCGAGAGAAAAGAATTTCCTTTGACGAAGGCGGAACTCCGTAGAACGAGGCCCCATTGAGGCTCATGAATCTTCCAAAGCTTTTTAGATCTTCAAGGGTCTGAAGGGCTCCATCTCGCTCGAAGACTTCCGCATAGACAGAAAGTGCCACCGGAGCGCTGTAGCATCCGGCACACCCGCCCGCACAGTACTTTTTCCCCACAGCATGTGGCGCCGAGTCGGTACCAAGAAAGAACTTTCGATCCCCACTCGTTGCCGCCTCGATGAGAGCAAGACGATGTTCCTCGCTCTTCAAAACTGGGAGACAGTAGTTGTCTGGCTGAAGACCTCCTTTGAAAAGAGCATTTCGATTGTGCCAAAGGTGATGCGCCGTGATGGTTGCCACCACCCCTTCTCTCGTATTGAGAACAAAGTTGACCGCCTCCTTGGTGGTCACATGCTCAAAGACGATTCGAAGCTTTGGAAAGCGAAGGAGAAGTAGAGCAAGTGTTCGTTCGATGAATACTTTTTCTCGATCAAAGACATCCACCCTATCGTCCACGACTTCGCCATGAATTTGGAGAGGCATTCCAACCTCCTCCATAACCTCGAGAACGCTGTAGACCTTTTCAAGGTTGGTCACTCCAGCATCCGAATTCGTCGTAGCGCCAGCCGGATAGAGCTTCACTCCTTTGATAGCATGACCATAACCTTCTTTGGCAAGACGAATCTCATGCGGGCTCGTGTTGTCGGTCAGATAG
>JBBTWL010000064.1:0-1596 GCA_038062775.1 Patescibacteria group bacterium
CACGAAAGGATTTAAATTCTCAACCTATGCGACCTGGTGGATTCGTCAGGCGATAACGCGCGCGCTTGCCGATCAATCTCGTACCATTCGTATTCCGGTGCACATGGTGGAAACCATTGCGAAGTACAAACAGGTGGTTCGGCGCCTTTCACAAGATTTAGGACGCGGACCAGTTTCGGAAGAAGTGGCGGTGGAAATGGGAGTGGAAGTTGAAAAAATTTATACGATTGAGCAGATTAATCAGGACACCGTTTCTTTGGAGAGTCCGGTGGGAGACGAGGGAGATGATGGAAAAAGTGTCTTAGGAGATTTTATTGCGGATGACAAAATTCTCTCGCCGGATCAAGAAACTTCCCAGAAAATTCTTGCCGATCACGTACGTGAAATTTTGGGAGACCTCTCGCCCAAAGAGCAGAAAATTTTAGAAATGCGAAACGGGCTCCTTGATGGTATTACCCACACCTTGGAAGAAGTGGGGAGGGAGTTTGGCGTTACTCGTGAACGTATTCGACAAATCGAAGCCAAGGCGCATCAAAAAATCCGCGAACACGAAAAGAGTAATCGTTTGAAGAACTATTAGCTTCTAGCTGTTAACTACGAGCTGTGAGCTTCAAAAAAACCCCGCCACCTGGCGGGGTTTTTTGGCTGTTAGACTCGAGGGTAAAGTTTTCCACTGATCGAAATCCACCCATTCATTTTTTTCCCATGGTTATTGCTCCACGTGCCATAATATGCACGAGAGCTCCGTCCTCTAAATTGGAGAAGACTCTTCCTTCGAAGCCGAGATGATGAGAAGGATTTCCAGGTTTTCTTTCTAGAATATGAAATTCAATTTCGATGGACTCTCCACTTTCAAGAAGAAGCTGAGCTTTGTTGATCTCCCGTCCTCCTTCCATGAGGTATTTTTTTATAAAATCTCCTGGATTGTTATATGAATGGGTGAAACGAAAATAGCCTTGGAGTTTTTCTGCGTTCACTTTCCCCCTCCTTCTGTCTGTTGTGGAGTTGTGGAGTAACTTACTCTTTTTCCAGATTAAAATAATTTGATTCTTCTGTCAAGGAGTAGCTCTCATGCTAAAATGCCTTTTATGAAAAAGAGGAAGGAGTTGAATACCTTTGAGTTGCAGTGGGAGGTTGTTGCAACGGGAGGTTGAACCTTGACAGTGGGGAATCTCACTCTTAGTCTCACAACGATTTTATTTTTTGAACGTCATATCAAGGGTTACCCTTGATATGAGAAATGGCAATGATTATGTCCTTGAGACCCTCCTAACGACGTATAATATACTATAGTATATTATACGTCGTTAGGAGGGTGGTAAAAAACTTTTCTTTTTACTAAAAAGTGGCATGCTCTAGGCCGATTACATTAAACCCTCGGGGTTTAATGTTTTTGATTGTAGAGTTTTTGCTGTGCTAGAATGTTTATAATGAAGAGCTCTGTGGAAGAGAAGAGTGCTTTTGAGGAAGCGTACAAAAGGCTCAATAAACGTCAAAAGGAGGCGGTAGATGCCATCGAAGGGCCAGTGTTGGTGCGCGCGGGGCCGGGAACGGGGAAGACGCAAGTGCTGACTCTTCGTATCGCAAATATCTTAC
>JBBTWL010000065.1:0-3025 GCA_038062775.1 Patescibacteria group bacterium
CGGCTTTCTGTGCGGCAATTGTCGGGGGACTCCTCGCCTTTCTTTGGTTTAACATTCCTCCTGCTCGATTTTTCATGTCTGAAACGGGAATCATGGGTCTTACTATTACGCTCACCGTTGTTGCTTTTATGACCGATACCTTAGGAGGAGGGAACGGACTTATCGTCCTTCCCATCATAGCCTTGCCACTTCTTATCGCTTCGGGTTCCTCTCTTATACAAGTTCTCTCAAAACGTTTCCGCGGGAAAAAGATTTTTCTCGTTGCTCCCATTCACCACCATTTTCAAGCTTTGGGATGGCCGGGATACAAAGTCACTATGCGATTTTGGGTCGTCGGCGTTATTTTTGCTCTTCTTGGGCTTGTCTTGGCCCTCGCAGGATAAATTTTTATGCGAGGCCGGGTTGATCAGCCGCTGTTATTTTTCTCCCTGATTCTAGTGGCGGTTGGTTTTCTGATTTTCATCTCTGCCTCCATAGGACTTCTCGCGAAAGAAGGGGCTCATTTCGGAGAAGTAGCGATAAAACAATTTCTCTTCGGAATTGTTCTTGGGGGACTCCTGCTTATCGGAGCCGCAAATACGAGCTCAAAAAGTATCCGTAAATACTGTCTCTATTTTTATATTTTTTCGCTCTTTCTTTCTTTCGCGGTATTTATTCCAGGGCTCGGATTCGAACATGGAGGAGCGCTTCGCTGGCTCTCCATCGCCGGATTTACCTTTCAGCCAACGGAACTTTTGAAGTTGGCTTACCTGGTGCTTCTTTCTGCCTGGCTTGGAGCCTCAAAAACACATCTGCAATCTTTCAAAAAAGGATTTCTTCCTCTCGTTTTGATACTTGGTCTCACCAGTATTGTTTTTTTTCTTCAACGTGATTCGGATGGAATTCTTATTCTCTTCCTTGCTACCATCGCTTGTTACTTTATCGCCGGAGGAAATTGGAAATCTATTCTTTCTCTCATTCTTCTCGCTGTCATTGGAGCTTCCGTCCTCATAGCAACCAGACCATACCTTCAAGACCGAATACGTACCTATCTCAATTTCGAACAGGTCGATTCTTTGGGGATAGGATACCAGGTACACCAGTCTCTTATCGCTATAGGCTCCGGGGGGCTTTGGGGGAAGGGTTTTGGGCAAAGTGTGCAAAAATTTCAGTTCCTCCCAGAACCCATCGGAGATTCCATCTTCGCGGTAGCCTCCGAAGAATTTGGATTTTTGGGTGCTTCGGCTCTTATTATTCTCTTTCTTCTGTTTGCTTTGCGGGGCCTTTCTATAGCCAGCAAAACGAATGACACCTTCTCGCGCTCCCTCGCGACAGGAATTGTCATTCTCATCATTACTGAATCTTTCGTGAATATCGGCTCTATGCTTGCCATCATCCCGCTCTCCGGAACCCCTCTTACTTTTGTGAGCCAGGGAGGTTCCGCCCTTGCCGTTAGTCTCCTTGAAGTGGGGATTCTCCTTGCTCTTTCCCGACATCAAAAAAGCTCTTAAAATAAGCCCAGTCTTAGGGTAAAATGGAAAGATTCACCCCCTAAGAGATAACGGCAAAAAATTTAGAATTATATGAAAAGTCCAAACACCGCATTATTCAAAGATACCCTCAATAGAGCTCCCTTCGGTGTAGCCTATCTACTAACGGAATGAAAATTCTTTTCACTGGTGGAGCAACAGGGGGACACTTTTATCCCCTTATTGCCATAGCCAAGGCGCTTCGAGAGATTGTTCGAAAGGAGAAGATTCTCGATCCTGAATTTTATTTCATGGGGCCAAACCCCTACGATGAACGTCTCCTCTTTGAAAATAACATCACCTTTCTTCGAGCCCCTGCCGGAAAAATCCGACGATATTTCTCTCTGGCAAATATTACCGACGGCATAAAAACTTCCATCGGAATGATTCGGGCTATCTTTACCGTCTTTTTCATGTACCCAGACGTCGTGGTGGGGAAGGGAGGGTATGGAAGTTTTCCGGCCCTTTTTGCCGCAAAGCTTTTCAAAATCCCCGTCATCATTCATGAATCGGATTCAAAACCGGGAAGAGTGAACTCGTGGGCTGGAAAATTTGCGAAACGGATTGCTATTTCCTACCCGCAAACAAGCCAGTATTTTCCTCCAGAAAAAACAGCTCTCACGGGATGCCCCATTCGAGACGATGTTGCCAAACCTATCCTTGAAGGAGGATATGAATTTTTGAAGCTTGAAAAAGGAGTCCCCATTATCCTCATTCTCGGAGGGTCCCAAGGAGCGCGCACCATGAACGACACCATCCTCGATACTCTTTTCACGCTCGTCCAAAGCTTTCAAATTATTCACCAAACCGGACAAGACCATTTCAAAGAGGTTACAGGAACTGCGCAAGTTATCCTTGAAAAATCAGAGCATAAAAATCGTTATCTTCCGCTTCCTTACTTAAATGTCTTGGCGCTTCGCATGGCGGCCGGAGTTTCAAGTTTGGTTATTTCTCGTGCCGGATCGACTATTTTTGAGATTGCCGCTTGGGGGCTTCCCTCCATCATCGTCCCTATCCCGCAGGAAGTAAGTCATGACCAGATGGGAAACGCTTTTGCGTATGCTCGAAGTGGCGCCGCAACGGTTATTGAACAAAAAAATCTCTCTCCTTCGATTCTCGAACATGAAATTCGAAAAATAGTTGAGCATCAGGAAATCTCAGAGGCAATGAGAAAAGCTGCGCAAAGTTTTTCCTCCGAAGCCGCGGCGAAAACAATTGCCCAAGAAATTTATGCCATCGCTACGACTCACGAATAACACTTTTTCGTAATCCTCTCTTTTATTTTTACCCACATGAATAACCCTGTTGTCACAAGAATTGCTCCCAGCCCAACTGGGCAAATGCATATCGGAACGCTTCGAACCGCCCTCTTTAATTATCTCTTCGCGAAACAACACGGAGGAACGTTCTTTGCCCGTATCGAAGATACCGACAAAGAACGCTCTCAATCGCAGTGGACAGAGGCTGTGTGGGAAGACTTTACCTGGTGTGGAATTATCCCCGATAAGAAATACATC
>JBBTWL010000066.1:0-22880 GCA_038062775.1 Patescibacteria group bacterium
GACGATTTCGCGGAAAAGAATAATTATTCGATTTTTATTCGAATGTTGAAATATATTGAAACAAAAGTAGCCCTTGGTGCGGATAGAATTATTGTGCCGAGTAAATATCTTCAGAAAATTGTCCATCTCTGGGGGGTTCCGAAGAGTCGAATAACCGTTATTTATAATGCCTTCGAGGGAGTAGGAAAGGTAAAGTCAAAAGAAGAGGCGCGATTGGCTCTTGGACTCGAGAGAGAAAAAGTTATTACGAGCGTCTCTCGTTTGGTCCCATGGAAGGGTTTTGTCGAGCTTATCGAACTTTTTCCTCAAGTGCTCCATCATTTTCCAGATGCAGTCCTCTATATTATCGGCGAGGGGCCTCTTTGGGTGAAGCTTGAAGAAATGATAAAAAAGTTAGGACTTGTCGGAAAGGTGATTCTTGCCGGGAAGCTTCCTCAAACGGTGGCACACAACTATATGTCTGCCTCAGACGTTTTTGTATTGAATACGTCTTACGAAGGTTTTTCTCATCTTCTCCTTGAGGCTATGGCTCTTTCCGTGCCGATTGTGACTACCAGAGTGGGAGGAAATCCAGAGCTTATTGAAAATAAGGAAAATGGTCTTTTGGTATCTCTCGGAAATCGTGAAGAGCTCCTTCGAGCTATTCTTCTTTTTCTTTCCGATACTCCGGAGCGTCGTACGGTCATTCATGCGGGGAAGGAAACTATGAGGAATTTTTCCGAAGATCGAATGATTTCCGAGCTTCTTATTGTTCTTAAAAAATATGAAACTCCTTTTTCTCAGTAGTGATCGAAAAATTTTCGATACAGAATCAGCGGTTTCATCGCGGATGGAAAAGTACGCTTCTTTGGTTGATACGCTTACGGTAATGGTATTCACCAAGAGTTCTCATGAAAAAAAACGAGAGATTCGCGGGAATTTATTTCTGATCCCGACGAATTCAAAGAGTCGGTGGTCCTACATTTTTGATGCGATTTCGATAGGGAAGAAACTTTCGGGTATCGATCTTATCAGTGCGCAGGATCCTTTTGAATCAGGACTCACCGCTCTCTATCTTGCTCGTAAACTGAACGCAAAACTTGAGATTCAAATTCATACGGATTTCTTAAGTCCCTATTTTTCTAAAGAGTCACTCCTCAATCGTGTGCGGGTGTCTATTGCTCGTTATACTCTTCCCAAAGCGGATGGAGTTCGGGTGGTTTCAAGGCGTATCGTTCATTCTTTGCAGAAAAAGGGGACTTGGACAAAACGGCCTCCCGTTGTTCTTCCGGTCTACGGAGATCTTTCAAAATATAAAAATGCGAGTCGTGGAGAATTTTTGAAGGAGAAATATCCACAATTTGATTTTCATGTGCTCGTTGCCTCTCGACTTTCTCCTGAAAAAAATCTCTCTGCGGTCTTTAAGGATTTTGCGAAAGCGATGGAAAAATTTCCAAAAATGGGTCTCATTGTGGTCGGTGATGGGGAGCAAAAAGAGAGTCTCCATGGTCTGGCGAAGAAACTTGGGGCGAAGGAGAGTATTATTTTCGAGGGGTGGATAAATGATTTGAGTCCGTATTTCCTCTCCGCCGACCTGTTCGTTTCGGCGTCGTTCTATGAAGGATTCGGGCTCTCTCTTCTTGAAGCGGCTTCTTCGGGATGTTCAATTCTCTCAACAGATGTGGGAATTGTCGGGGATATATTAAAACCGGAACACCTCTTCCTTTCTGGTTTCAAAGAGGAGGAAATATATTCCACTCTTCTTTCCGCTCTTCAGGAAGAAGAACGAAGAATTTCTTCCCAAAGCTTTCTTCGAGAAGATGTATCATCCTTTCTTGCTCTTGATCAAGAAGAATATTTCCAAAAATTTATTTTGAATTGGAAGAGCCTTTTGGAAGCGAATACTGAATCATCATTATGACTATTTGGGAAACATTTTTTTTTGAAAAATCAGAACTCCTCCTTGAGAAGGGGAATGTTGTTTTAGATGTTGGGGGAGGACTTCGGGTTTCAAAGAAAAAAGGAAATCGATTTGATAAAAACCGAGAAAGACTTCTTCCGTTTCTTGAACAGACAGATTATAAAGTGCTCGATCCGGTGCCTGATTATGAGCCGGATATTGTGGGGGATATTCACCACCTCCCTCTTCCGAGTAATTCTTTAGATGCTGTTTTTTGTCTTGCGGTCCTTGAGCACGTTGAAGATCCATGGAAGGCTATGGACGAAATGCTTCGGGTATTGAAACCGGGCGGAAAGATTTTGCTCTACATTCCGTTTCTCTACTACTACCACGCAGAGCGTGGGTACTATAAAGATTACTGGAGGTTTAGTCTCGATGCCTGCAAACTTTTGATGAAACCATTTATACATACGGAATTTGTTTCGGTTCGAGGGGCGCTTGAGACGGTGTTGAATCTTATTCCCGGAGGAAAGACAAAAATTCTTGTTTCTTGTGCTCGAATACTTGATCGAGTTTTTAAGAAAACAGAAAGTCTTCAGACGAGCGGGTATTATATGTACGGCGAGAAAAAACAATCACTATGAAGATTCTTTACATTGCAAACATCCGTCTTCCAACAGAGAAGGCTCACGGGATTCAGATTATGAAAACCTGCGAAGCGCTTTCCGATTTGGGGCATCAAGTGGAGCTCCTGGTTCCTCGTCGGTTTAACCGCCTTAAAGAGGATCCTTTTTCCTATTATGGCGTAAGACGAAATTTCTCAATACGAAGAATTTTTTGTCTCGATTTTACCCGACTCGGGAGAGTTGGATTTCTGGTGGAACTCTTCTCTTTTTCAGAATTTGTTTTTTGGAAGACAATTTTTCAAAAGGCTGATGCCTATTATGGCCGTGACACTCTCCCGCTTTTGTATTTGAGTATCTGGAAGAAAAATATTTTTTGGGAGGCGCACAAAGGGGAGAGAAGTTTTGTGGCGAACGCTCTTCTTAAAAGGGCTTCAAAAATTATTGCGATATCCGAAGGCATAAAAGATTTTTTTGTTTCAAAAGGAGTTTCTTCTTCAAAAATATTTGTCATTCCTGATGCGGTTGATGTTTCTCTTTTTGATATTGAAACTTCGCGAAAGGAAGCCCGAAGACTGCTCGGTTTTCCGCAGGAGAAAAAAATTGTTACTTACAGCGGAAGTTTGTCGTTATATGAATGGAAGGGGGTAGATGTATTTTTTGAAGCGTCAAAAATTCTAGAGGACGTTTTGTTTCTCGTTGTTGGCGGAAGTCAAGAAGAAGTGAAAAAACTTGAGGGGGAAGTTTCTAAAAATGTTCGTTTCGTGGGGCAGGTGCCACACCGTAAAATTCCTCTTTACCTCAAGGCCTCCGATGTTCTGGTTCTTCCTAATAAGAAAGGTAACGAAGTTTCGGAGCGTTTCACTTCTCCTATGAAACTCTTTGAATATATGGCTTCAGACGTTCCAATAGTCGCCTCAAGACTTCCCTCTATTGAAGAAGTGGTGTCGGAGAAGGAAGTGTTTTTCTTTGAGCCGAACAATTCGAAATCTCTTGCTGAACAAATTCTTTTTGTTTTTGGACATGAGGAGGAGGCGATGAAAAAGGCTTCGTTGGCGAAAGAAAAATCAAAAGAATACAGCTGGGAAAAACGAGTTCAAAAAATTGTTTTCTCCATCAAGAATTGAACATGTCGCAAGTTTTTAAATTTATCCTCAGCGGGTCCTTTATCGCTCTTGCACAACTTACTCTCTTTTATCTTTTGAACGAGAAAGTATTGTTTCCATATCTTACCGCCTCGACCCTTGCTTTTATTGCGGCTTTCTTTGTCAATTTTTTTCTGCAAAAATTCTGGGCGTTTCAAGACGCTTCGGTTCACATTATCTCTCAAATATCCTTGTTCTTTGCCAACTCACTCCTCAATCTTTTGTGGAATACTCTTCTCATGCTTTTCTTTGTTGAGATGCTTTCCTTTCCCCCTTTCCTTGCTCAAATTCTCACCATGGGGGTGCTTATGACGTATAATTTTTTTATGTACCGAAAAATATTCCGTGTCTAGTTATTCCTTCTTAGTGTGTTAGAATCGCGCCATGAAATTATCACTGATTTTCCCAGTGTATAACGAAGCGGAAAGCCTCCCAGAGTTTTTCGAGCGGGTCTTATACACCATGAAAGAAAATCGATATGAGTATGAAATCATCGCGGTGGATGACGGTTCAAAAGACGGGAGTTTTGGGGTGTTGAAGAATCTTGCTCAAAAAGACCGTCGGATAAAAATCATTAGCTTCCGAACGAACGCAGGACAGACGGCGGCACTTCGCGCTGGTATTGACCATGCCATGGGAGAGGTGATTATCGCAATGGACAGCGATCTCGAGAATCATCCCGAAGATATTCCTTTGCTTCTGGCACAAATCGAAGCGGGTTTTGATGTTGTTTCGGGATGGCGAAAAAACCGATGGCAGGGGCAATTTTTTCGGCGCCAGATTCCTTCAAGAATCGCGAACGCTCTTATATCAATGATTACTGGAGTGAAACTCAATGACTATGGGTGTACCTTTAAGGCGTATCGGCGAGAAGCTATTCAAGAGGTTCCTCTCTATGGAGAGATGCACCGCTTTATTCCGGCTTATGCCGCATGGCGGGGCGCAAAAGTAATCGAAGTACCGGTTCAACATACCCCGCGTCAATTTGGAAAAACAAAGTATGGCATTTCACGAACGTTTCGAGTGCTTCTCGATCTTTTGTTGATGAAATTTTTGCATAAATATAAAGACCGACCAATTCATTTTTTCGGAGGATTCGGTCTTCTGTTTTTTTTCCTCGGGTTTCTTTCTGGAATGACGGCGGTATTTTTACGGCTCTTTTTTAACCTTCATTTTGTACAGACTCCACTTCCGATTTTGACAGCGCTTCTCCTTATTATGGGACTCAACTTCATTCTCATCGGCATTGTGGCCGAAATGCTCATGAGGACCTATTACGAAACAAAAGGAGAAAGACCTTATCTTATTAAAGAGACTCTTAATTTCGATCGCTAAGACAAAAGGTATGTGCGGTATCGCCGGATTTATGGGCAAAGGAGATGAGGCAATGCTCCGTTCTATGATTCAGGAAATACAGTATCGCGGACCCGACGATACCGGAGTTTTTTTGGGAGAAGGAGTGGGACTGGCTCACGTGCGTTTAAGTATTCTTGATTTGAGTTCAATGGGGCACCAGCCAATGTGGAATGAAGCGAAAACTCTGGCAATTGTTTTCAACGGCGAGATTTATAATTTCCAAGAATTAAAGAAAGAGCTCAGCAAAAAAGGAAGAAAATTCCAGTCGAAAACAGACACGGAGGTTATCCTTCATCTTTATGAGGTATACGGGGAAGAATGCTTTTCAAAATTGAATGGGATGTTTGCGGTGGCTCTCTATGATGCGCGCGAGAAGAAGCTCCTTCTCGCGCGCGATCGCGCGGGGGAGAAGCCTCTCTATTGGGGGGTTTTTCAGGGCACTCTCGTCTTCGGTTCTGAAATAAAAGCGCTTCTCAAACATCCGCTTGTCACCCAAGAAATCGACCCAGAGTCTTTTTTCCATTATCTTGCGCTTGAATACGTGCCCACTCCGAAAAGCATATTTCGGGGAATAGAGAAGCTTTCCCCGGCTACGTTTCTCATCTATCAAAACAATAACGTTCAAGAACAGAGATTCTGGAGTCCTCATTTCACGGAATCCTCGGCAAATGAAAAGGAAAGTATCATTGCTTTAGATGACGCGCTCCACAAAAGCGTTTCTTCGCGACTAGTGGCTGATGTACCTGTTGGAATTTTTCTCTCTGGCGGAATCGACAGTTCTACTATCGCTTACTACGCTCAAAAAAACAGTAGCCAAAAAATTAAAACATTTTCTATCGGATTTGAAGAAAAGAGTTTTGATGAGAGTGTCTTTGCGGAAGACGTGGCGAGGCATCTTGACACCGACCATCACCAACTTCGCATTACGTCACAAGATGCGCTTCAAGTTATTCCCGAGATTGCTACTTCTTTGGATGAGCCTCTTGCGGACGCTTCCATTATCCCAACTTTTCTACTTTCTCGATTTACCAGAGAGAGGGTGAAGGTAGCGCTCGGAGGAGATGGGGGAGATGAACTCTTTGGTGGGTATCCTACTTTCACCGCAGAAAAATTTGTCGAGATCTATTCTGCTCTTCCGATTTCCGTACGAAAGACACTTGAAAAATTTACCTTTCTTTTGCCTGCTTCAGAAAAGAATTTCGGTCTCACTTTTAAGCTCAATAAATTTTTTGAGGGTGCCACACACAGCGTTTTCCGCAGGCACTTGGTGTGGCTTGGGAGTTTCGCTCCGAAAGAACTCTCAAAACTTCTTTCGGAAGAGAGGCGAAACGATCTTTCTTCAACATCCTTTTCTCCTTATGCGAAGGGAGAGGCGCATTTTGAAGAGCCCTTTCTTTCTCACCTGTCTCTCGAAAACAAGATCTTCTGGGGGTACTTCCGCACGTATCTCATGGACAACGTGCTGGTGAAGGTAGATCGAGCGAGCATGAAACATGCGCTCGAGGTTCGTTCTCCCTTTCTTGATCATTCGCTTGTCGAGAAGGTGTTTCAAATGCCCGTTCACATGAAGACGCGGGGATTCCAGACGAAATATATTCTCAAAAAACTCATGGAGGGCAAACTTCCAGAGCATATTATCCATCGAAAGAAAAAAGGGTTTGGTATTCCGCTGGCGAGATGGCTTAAATATGAACTCCGAGGATACTGCGAGGAGCTTCTTTCAAAGGAAAATGTTGAAAAGGGAGGATTTTTTAATAGCGCCTATGTTGAATGCTTGAAAGAAGAACATTTCACCGGGAAAAAAGACCATCGTAAAAAACTCTGGACCCTTCTTTCGTTTGAAGCGTGGAGGCAGAATTTTTTAAAGTAACAGTATTCATATTCGGTTTGAAGGGTATAATAAAAACTCTGTGGCACTAAAAATCAATCTCGGGTCAGCTGGCTATAAAAGAGAAGGATTTATAAACGTCGATTGGCAATCGGTGGTGAACCCGGATGTTATCCATAATTTGAATGTCTTTCCGTATCCCTTCGAATCGGGGAGCGTTGACCTTCTTGAGGCAAGTCACGTGCTTGAGCATCTTGATCGTCCTTTTGAGGTGATGAGAGAAATACATCGGATTATGAAATCCAGTGGAGAAGTCATCATCAAAGTTCCTCATTTTAGCCGAGGGTTCACTCACGCCGAGCATGCTCACGGTTTTGATATTACCTTTCCTCTCTACTTCAACAAAAAATTCGCGCAGGCTGGATATTTTGGTGTCGATTTTTCTTTGGAAAAAATGGAGCTCCACTGGCTCGCTTTTTTCCATCTTCTCCCCTCTATGGGATACGGTCCGTTTTTCATTAACGTTTTGAAGATTATCGATAACATTATTTCTTTCTTGGCTAATCTTTCACCGGCATTTGCGAGTCGCCTCTGGTGCTTTTGGGTTGGAGGATTTGATGAAATTGAGTTTCATTTCAAAGCACTGAAGTAACGATACAGAATATGATCCGCAATTTTTTTAAACGATGGCCAGCGCTTTATTACACTGCGGTAATCGTGTTTGGTCCGACCCTTCTGGTCGGACTTAACCCAAAAAGATTTCTTCGTAGATATGGGGAGGAAGGGAAAATAGTGAACTTAGGTTCTGGTCCTCGTGTTCTTTCTCCCGAAATAATTAATGTCGATATTGAAAAATATGAAGGAGTTTCTATTATTTCAGACTTGGCAGACCTTCCCTTTGAAGACGGAAGTATTTCACGAATAATCTGTGACAATGTTCTTGAACATGTGAAAGATACGGCGAGGGCAGTTGGAGAAATGAAACGAATTCTTGAGACGGGCGGGTTCGCCTATGTGAGTACGCCGTTTCTCTATCCTTTTCATTCTTCTCCGAGTGATTATTATCGTTGGAGCGAGGAAGGGCTTCGTGCCATCTTTTCGGAATTTGAAATGGTTGAGCTCGGAGTTCGTTCCGGTCCTTTCTCGGCATTGAACACGTGGCTCGTGTATTTCTTCGCTTCTCTTTTTTCTTTTGGAAGCGAACGACTTTTTTGGATTCTCCTCGATATGTTTCTCATTCTTTTCTTTCCGGTGAAATTTCTTGATTTTTTAGTTCTCTGGATACGACCAACTCGACACCTGGCGGCGGTGTATTACTGTGTTGTGAAAAAGCGATAATTCACACAGATGAAATCGTTTTTTCTTCGACATTCTTTCGCACTTCTTCTTTCTCTTTTTGTTGGTGCGGTTTCAATCGCCCCTTCTCTTCTTGCCCCATGGTCTCTTGGAGCTGATTACCACGGCTTGCCGTTCTTATATCAAAGCGATGAAACGGTTTATCTCGCGCGTATTCATGAAGTGCTCGATGGACACAGAACAATTACCTCTCCGTTTTTTGACGGATACAAAGACACTCCGTCGCTTCAATTGCCGTTTGGAGAATATTTCTACGCTTTACCGGCCCTTCTTTTCGGGTTATTCCCGGTTGTGCTAGTAAGTAAATTTTTATTTCCCGCACTTTTATTTCTTCTCGCCTATTTTTTTCTGCTTCAGATGTTTGGTGTGGAAGGAGGCGAAAAGGAACGCCTATTCTTTGCGCTCTCTGGCGCGACTTTCGCCGTGCTCGGGTACGATTTTGTTGATTTCCGTTCTCTTGTATCTCTTCTTCTGCGTCCGGAGCCCTTCCATCTATTTCTCTGGACTCGGCTCGTGAATCCGATTACCGGAGGTCTCATTCTCTTTTCGGCGCTTCTTATTTTTTGGGAACTTTTCCGCTTGCCGAAGAGAGTTTATCTGCTTCTTGGCGGGATGCTTCTCATGCTTTCTTCTGGCTACGTCTTCTCTTTCGGCGTCGCTTTCGTTGTCGCTAGCATGCTCCTTGTCGTTTCACTCGTTTTGGGGCGTTCTCGTTCCGCCGTGTTCTTCATGGGGAGCATTTTTCTCGGTATTCTCCCGTTCCTTATTCAATTTCTCTCTCTTTCTCTTGCCAACGTTACCTCTGATCCCTTTTCGCTCACGCGAAACGGTCTCTTTTTTACGCACGAACCGCTCCCCAACAAATTGCTTCTCGTTGCCACTATTCTTTTTGCCTCGGCGTCTTTTTTGGCCCGCAGAAATATCTTTTCTTCCAAAGAAGGAAGAAAGAGTGATTGGTGGTGGTTTTCGGTTTCCATACTTACCGGTCTCTTTATCGCTTTCAACGAACAGGTGATAACCGGCATGACTATTTGGCCGGGGCATTTTGTCCAGTATTCGATACCTCTTATCATTCTTGTTGGCTTTGCAACGTTGTTTCATATTGTCCGTCCAACATTTTCCTTTCTTGCTCGCGTTGTTGCCGGAGGAGCCCTTGCTGTAAGTATTGCCTTTGGAGTGTGGTCGGCACACGCATTCCAGCCCAAAATGCCAGCCTACCGTTCTTTTCAGTATCTCGCGCCATTTTTTTCCTGGGTGAACAAAAATACACCGAAGGACTGCGTTATCCTCGCGCGAGAAAATCTTTCAGGATATATTCCAGCCTTTACGCATTGCAATGTTTATTATTCCGAATATGTTTATTCTGGTGTTCCGCTTCTTCGCGCGGAACATGGATTTTTTGCACTCCTTCGTCTCAAAGGTATTTCAGGAAGCAAAATAGAGGAGTACTTCTCTATCGAAAAAGATCAATTTATTAATTTTATTTTTTCCGACTGGGCCGAGAAATATTACGACGCTTCCGATCCATGGCTCGCATCTCTGCGGGATGATAAGGCGTTTGAAGAGAGAATAGTGCGCGAGCGGGCACGATTGTCGCAAGAGTACCGCGAGTTTCTTCTCCGTGATTTTGAATTGGAGTTGAAACGCTATAAAATTGACTATATGGTGCTTGATACTGCCATACACGAGACACTTCCTACCGATATGAAGCGTTTTACAGAAGAAGTCGCCTCGCCCAAAGGCTTCCGCGTATTTAAGATTATATAACTGTTGCGCATGGTTTCCTTTTTATCTTCCCGCTTCAAAAATTTCTTCCTACTTCTTGCGTGTTTCGTATTCTTTCTTTTTCGCGGGCGGGCCAACCGACCCCAAAAATCTTTTCGGAGGATTTTGGTATCCCAGCAAGCGAAACTAGGCGACATGGTCTGTACGACGCCTGTTTTTGTCGCCATAAAAAAACATTTTCCCGGTACAGAAGTTTTCGTTGCCGGGAGAGAAATGAATAAAGATCTTCTTCATGGACACCCTTCTGTTACTGCATATTTTGTGATTGAGAACGATTTTTTTTCTTTCTGGAGGCAGGTAAGAAAAGCGAAGTTTAGTGTGGCTATAACCGCAACGCCCGACTTTGCTACTCTGGCTCTTTTGTATCTTTCCGGGGTTCCTCTTATTATTGTTCCGAAGGTGGAAGGGGGGTGGAGCCCCTATGAAACTTTTTCGTATCGTTTGTCGCGACGACTGGTAGTTTCGGTTCCGCATATTTTTACCCAATATGCTCCTAGAGAATACTTGCGTCTTCTTGAGCCACTTGGGATTTTTACTGATGACACGACAAAAACGCTTTCCATCACATCGGAAGCGAAAGAAAGAATTTCCTCATTTTTTCGCGATCAAAGAATACATGAAGGAGATATTCTTGTCGGTATCTCTCCTTCCTCCGGAAACAAGATTAAAAATTGGGGAGGAAAGAATTTCGCCGAAGTCGCTTCGCGTCTCGCAAAAAACCCCAAAAGAGACGGAAAAGTAAAAATCATTATCGTCGGAGGAGAGCGGGATAAAGAAGAAGTGAGAGAGTTTCTCTCGGCGCTTCCGGAGAGCGTTAGGGTTATCAATACGGGAGAAAAACTTTTACTCGAAGAATTGAAAGCACTCATTGCGCGACTCCACCTTTTTATTGCGGTTGATACTGGTCCGATTTATATTGCCGAAGCCTTTGGTGTTCCGACGGTTGATATTGTCGGTCCTATGGATGAAAACGGACAGCCTCCGAGGGGGGAGAAACACGTCGTTGTCGTCCCTCCTCATCGAAAAGAGCCGATGCTCCACATTATGAATGCGCGTATCTATGACATAGCCGAGGCACGTCGGCAGGTTGAAAGCATTACTCCAGAAATGGTAATTGAAGCGGCAGAGAGGATGTTGATGTAAAGAAAATTCCCCCGGTACAATTTTTGTTGCACCAGGGAATAAGGAAGAGTAGCATTCAGCGAAACAGCACAGTAAAGCTACCACGCGTTTTAAGGGAATCGAATATGCCACAAGAAAAACAGAAAAAAGAATCGCAAAAGCGCACACAAAAACGATTAGCACTGAAAGAAGCGAAGGAAGATCCGACGCTTGTTGCGGTGGGAAACGTAATTGTCGGGAAGAAGAATTTTGTCGTTATGGCGGGACCATGCGCGGTGGAAAGCAAAGAACAGGTTGAGCGTATTGCGCGGATTGTAAAAAATGCGGGAGGAAAAATTTTGCGGGGTGGAGCGTACAAGCCACGCACTTCACCCTATTCTTTCCAAGGACTCGAAGCGGAAGGATTGAAGCTCCTTCATGATGCGGCGAGAAGAAACGGTCTCTTTGTCGTTTCAGAAATCGTTGACGCCGAAGATGTTCCTCTCTTTGAGGAGTATGTTGACTTAATCCAAGTCGGGGCGCGGAATATGCAGAATTTTTCTCTCTTGAAGCGTCTTGGAAAAACAAAAAAACCCATCCTTCTCAAACGTGGCATGACCGCGACCGTCGACGAATGGCTTTACTCCGCAGAGTACATTCTCCATGGAGGAAACAGTGAAGTTATTCTCTGCGAGCGAGGTATCCGAACCTTTGAAACTTCAACGAGAAATACTCTTGATATTTCCGCCGTGCCGGTCGTGAAGCAGAAATCTCATTTGCCAGTAATTATCGATCCAAGCCATGCGGCGGGGAGGCGCGATATTATTCCAGCTTTGGCAAAGGCCGCTCTTGCGGTTGGAGCCGACGGAATCCTCATTGATATACATGATGATCATGAAAACGCTCTTTGCGACGGGGACCAGGCGCTCGGAGAAGTGCAGTACAAAGCATTGGTCAAGGACCTTGTGCGCATTGCTCCAGTATTCGAAAAAAAACTTCTGTAGTACCCTCTATACTCGTTCAATGTTCCAAAAGAGAATACTATTGCCTTTTTTGTTTTTCGGCAGTAGTCTCTAGCTCAAATTCTCCATGAAACAGGATATTCCATATGCCCTCGATCTTTTGAAGCGAATCAACGGGATCACCATAAACGAGGCTCCAATTTACTCGTTTTTTTCAAAATATTACAACGGGGACGCTCACTCTTTTTGGGCATCGCAGATGTTTTCTTTGTTTGGCGACATTAAGGCATTTAGCGCCGAGAAAAATTTTGAAAAATTCCTTTCGGGAGAAATGAAGAATACCTTTCTTCATTTCTTGAAATACACTATCGCTCTCTGCACTTCCTTCGTTATTTCGATGCTCTTTCTTCTCAAGGTGAAGATGCGCGGGTATCGGGTGCTCGTCTATAGCCCGGACAAACTCAAAAAAGGAACGAATAAAGATCCCCGACTTTTTCAAATCTACCCCGTTTTCGATGAAGAGAAAATCTCCTATGGGGAAGTCATTCACACACTTCTCAATCGAGAGTTCTTAGAGAATCTCTTCAAACGCAAACGACTTGTTTTTTACCTCGAGTCCCTCTCTCTCCCATTCTTTTTTCTTCGAAATAGAAAAAAAGAGGAAAAATATCGAAATGAGCTCTTGAAGGCATCACTCGCGCACTTCAGCAAAGAGGAGCTTCCGTTCGTACACTATATTCTTGAGAAGTATCTGAAGAGGTGTCTCTTGAGCGAGTTTCGAATCGCATTCTTTTCTCGAATGCTTCGAGAGGGTGGAGTGAAAGAGCTTCTTACCATTGATGATGCCCGTTATGCGAACGAACTCATCGTGGGCGCACGGATGAGCGGAGTAAAAGTCTCCATGTTCCAGCACAGCAACTTCGATTATTTTTATGGGCTCGACGCGCTCCCTCCTTCTCTCTACGCCTTTCACGATACCTTCTTCATGTGGAATGACTACTGGCTTGCCCGCATCCAAGAATTAAGCCCACTTTTTTCTTTTCACAAAAGCCGTTTGAAGATCGGAGGACGCATGTATGAATATGCTCCGAAAATCCGCGGTCATACTCCAGCACTGAAAGAAGAACTCACCATTCTTATTCCGTACGAAGTGAATGTAGATAAATCAGAGATCCGAGAATTTCTTCAAAAAGTTCTCTCGTGCCCGGGAACAAAAGTCTTGTTCAAAGTTCGAGCCGATATGCCACTTGAAAAGCAAGCGAACGAATATGGTATTGATTCAAAAGGGAACGACAGGCGAACACAGGTGCTTACCACTCTTTCCGACGAAATATACGCTTCGGTACATCTGGTTCTTGGAGTGTATAGCGGACTTCTCGATGAGATGGTCGAACGCGGAATTCCAGTTGTGCTCCTCAAAACTTCTTACCCTCTCATGAATGACCTTTCTGCGGGAGGAATGACGGGTTCTCTTTCTATTGAAGAAAACAATATGTGTGAGAAACTTCGCTCGGTGGTGCAAGTATCTCAAACAGAACTTCTTTCCCGCCGGGAGCGATTTATGAAAGGGACGGGCGATGCACGGAGTGTTGTTCGAGAAATTTTACGATCTCTGTAGAAGAACATAAGGATATGAATCAAAAAAAACAAAAAATTCTCGGAGTCATTCCTGCCCGTATCGGCTCGACGAGGGTCCCTCGGAAAATGCTTCTTAATATTGTCGGCAAAACGCTCATTGAGCGGAGTTTCGAGAACGCGAAGAAAATTTCTTTACTTGACGCGCTCGTCATTGCGACTGATTCGGATGAAATACGAGAAAAGGCTGAATCCTTCGGCGCGAAAGTTATTATGACTTCCAAGAAGCATCGCAACGGCACAGAGCGGACAGTAGAGGCGGTGGAAAAATTTACCGACTTCGAGCCTGACATCGTGCTGACCATCTGGGGAGATGAACCATTGACTCCGCCAGAGGGGGTGGACCGCTGTATTCAACTTTTACTCGATGATTCTGAAACATCAATTTCTGGAATTGCGGGAAAGGTGCCTCCGGAGCAATCCGTTGATTTAGATAGTGTCGTGAAGCTTGTCTTTGCCCCAGATGGCAAGGTACTCTATATTTCTCGTTCGCCGATTCCGTATCATTACAATAAAAGCGAAAGCCCGGAGTATTACCACATCCTTGGAGCGCTTGCGTGGAGGAAAGAAATGCTCTTCAAATATATCTCGATGTCTCCCTCAAAACTTGAAAGGGTAGAAGGAATCGAACAAATGCGTATTCTTGAGGCTGGGTATAAGATGCGAGTCGTCTGGGGCGAGTATCCTTCGATTGGAGTCAATACTCCTTCGGAGCTTGAAAAAGTCCGAGAAATCTATAAAAAGAAAGAAATGTAATAAGATGACTCCCTCCCACCACATAGAGGCTTCGCTTCTTGAGCGGGCAAAGAAAATAAAACTCCTCCTTCTTGATGTAGATGGGGTTTTAACTCCAGGGCAACTCTATTTTCTTGGGGCGATGCAGGAAATCTATGTTTTTAACGTCTATGACGGCTACGCGATGAAACTTTGGAAGAGGGCGGGATTCAAGAGCGGGTTTATTACTGGACGAGGATCGGAGGCGGTCGAGGCGAGAGCTTCGAAGCTGGGAGTTGATTTTCTTCATATGAGTGTTGCGGACAAGGTCGCTGTCTGCGAAGAGATTATTCATAGGGAAGGACTTGAATGGTCGGAAGTCGCTTTTGTTGGGGACGACCTCCAAGATCTTTCGGTACTTCGAAAGGTTGGGTTTGCGGCGTCAGTTGCCAATGGTCGAGAGGAAGTTAAAAAACAAGTTCACTATGTCTCGCTTTTTAAGGGAGGAGAGGGAGCCGTACGCGATATTGTTGAGTTTCTTTTGAAAGCAAAAGGCAAGTGGGATGAAGTGCTCGCTCAAGACAGAATTTTAAGCTAAAAGCATGTATTTGTGGCGACGAACAAAGGAATTTCTCTATCCGCTGAAGCTTTTTTACCGGGCGGTTTTTGCGTATCCGTCAAAAAGGATTCCGGGGAATTCTGAAGATACCTACAATGAGTACTGGAAGAAAAAGAGAAAGAGTACGGTAGGCGCGCTTACGCAGTGGCAGAAAGAGAGAGCGGACATAATTCTTCGCACTCTTTTCTCGCGGAAGGAGGGAGGAGAAGTAACATTTGCCGATATCGGCTGTGGGAATGGGGCCATCGGGGCGTATCTTCAATCTCATATTTCTCGCTCGGCAGTTGTCGGATATGATTCCTCGAAAACCGCCTTGGAAGAAGCGCGTGGGAATGGGGTTGAAGCGGTTCTTTGTGATGTTGCTCGTGCGGAGGAATATACCAGGTTTCGCGAGATGGACTATTACCTTCTTCTCGAGGTTCTTGAGCATCTGCCGAAAGCAGAAAAACTTTTTGCTGTTTCCCGACAGAAGGCGAGAAGGGGGGTTTTCTTTTCCGTTCCAAACTCCGGATATCTTTCGTATCGTCTTCGTCTTCTTTTTGGAAAATTTCCCGCCCAATGGCTCATTACCCACGATGAACATGTGCGTTTCTGGACGGTTGCGGATATAGAATGGTGGCTTTTGGCGCAAGGAATTTCTGATTTTGAAATTTTCTGTTACCGTGGCGTTCCGATTCTCAATAAAATCTGGCCTTCTCTTTTTTCTGCGGGGCTTGTTGTTTTTGTGCCAAAACACCAAAACAACTGCGTACGTGAAGAAAAGAAGAGTGATATGTTATAGTGTTTCGGTATTTTATTAGACACTTAATCATATAGGGAAACACTTCAGCGTGGCCTATCTCTAAGACGGAATGAATACCAATAAATATCTGCTGTGGGGCATTTTGGGGGGACTCTTCCTTATTCCTTTCATTCCCCTCATCATTGCGAACCATATGTTTTTCCCATTTATTACCGGGAAAAATTTTACCTTTCGAATTCTTGTTGAAATTATTTTCGGTTTGTGGATTATCCTCGCTCTCCGAAGCGAAGAATATCGTCCAAAGCTTACGCTTCTTTTGCAGGCATTTGCTATCTTTGTCGTTGTTATAGCTCTGGCCGATATTTTTGGCGAGAATCCTTTCAAGAGTTTCTGGAGCAACTTTGAGCGAATGGAGGGTTTTGTTACTTTGCTCCATCTTTTCGCTTATTTTCTCGTTATGGGGGCGGTGCTTCGCACGGAAAAAATGTGGACAAGACTTTTGGGGACTTCTCTCTTTGCCTCTCTTCTTGTTACCGGGTATGGTTTTCTCCAGCTCATAAATCCTTCCTATTTTACGGTTCATCAAGGAGGAGCCCGCCTTGATGCGAGTCTCGGAAATGCTACCTATTTAGCGGTGTACCTCATCTTTCATATGTTCTTTGCTCTTCTCTTTATTTTGCGTTCAAAAAATATTGGAGCGCAGTTTGGGTTGGGGTTCATCATTTTTCTCCAGGGCATTATTCTCTACCATACGGCAACGCGCGGAGCCATTTTAGGATTTCTCGGTGGAATTGGTCTCTTCTTTCTTATCATCGTTATTGGTTCACGGAGGATAGATCGCCCACGACTTCGAAAAGTTTCAATCTCTTTTGTTACCGGACTCATTGTTCTTGTTGGAGGTTTTCTGGTCATAAAAGACACTTCGTTTGTACAGAAGAGTCCGGTTCTCGCTCGCTTCGCTTCTATTTCTCCAAATTTCATTGCCGACAAAACTCAAGCTCGAGGCTATGTTTGGCCGATGGCGATTGAGGGCTTTAAAGAGCGACCTCTCTTAGGGTGGGGACAGGAGAATTTCAATTATGTCTTCAATGCCCATTATGACCCGCGGATGTTTGCTCACGAACAATGGTTTGATCGAACCCACAACACCATTCTTGACTGGCTTATTGCTGGAGGAATTTTAGGTCTTCTTGGGTACCTCTCACTTTTTGGTATCGGACTTTTCGTGTTGTTTCGAAGCAAAGAACTTCTCTTCGAAGAAAAAGCGCTTTTTGCCGGACTTCTGTTTGCGTACTTCTTCCATAATCTTTTTGTCTTCGACAACATCACGAGTTATATGCTCTTTGTCATGGTTCTTGCGTATTTTCATCAGCACGCACGTGAAAAGTCTTGGGGGGGTATTGGCCGCACTCTCTCGGCACACTTCCGCGATCGAGGACTGGTGAACCGGTTCTATGTTCCTTTTGTCCTTGTGGCGACCATTACCTCCCTCTATTCTCTGAACACTCGTCCAATTTTGGCAAATCGGGGACTTATTGAAGCGATTAATCCCCAAGGAGGATTTGAGACGAGTCTTGAAAGCTTTAAAAAGGTACTCTTGTACAATACTTTTGCCAATCAAGAGGCGAGGGAACAGCTCGTTCAGGCAGCGGTTACGATAAATGCTCAAAATGCCGACATTAAGGTGAAAGACGAGTTCAAACAGCTTGCCGACAGCGAAATGAAAAAAATGATTGCCGAGGCTCAAAATGATGTCCGCCACACGCTTTTCTACGGATCCTTTCTTGGCGCTTTTGGCGCCTATGGAGAAGCGGAAAAATATCTCCGTCGTTCTCTCGAACTTTCTCCGAACAAGCAGGCGATTATTTTTGAACTGGGAGCCAATAGGTTAAATAGCGGAAAGTATCAGGAAGCCACTGAGCTGTTTAAGCAGGCCTACGATTCTGCCCCTGAATTTGGTGAGTCAAAAATTTTGTATGCTGTTGGGGCTATTTATGTTGGAGACTACAAACTTGCGGGAACTCTTCTTGATACCCCCGAGGCGAAAAGTGACCAAAGAGTTGTACAGGCTTATTTCAATCAAAAACGGTATGGTGAAGTGGAAAAGGCTCTTCTCGAAGCCGTTGCGCAGGCTTCAGAGAATCCTGATTTGCGCTTCCGACTTGCTTCCTTCTACAACCAAATTGGGCAGAAAGCTGAGGCAGTTTCAGTACTGAAAAAAACAATCGTCGACATCCCTTCTTCGAAAGAACAGGCAGATGCCTTTCTCAAGCAAATTTAAATTTCGCTTCGTATTTTTTAGGTTTCGCTGAATTAACATTTGTTACTTCTACAAATGCTTGCAGAAATCTGAATATCTGCTATAATGAATCTTGTGAGTGCAGTCAATTCGTTTTGATGTTGATTGTACGAATGTCTGCGAAAGCCTCCGGTTTACTCCGGAGTTTTTCGTTTTTATGAAAATGGTTTGCTATACTTTTAGAGTTCGCGTTCGCACATGGCCGGCGACTGCACTCACATAAGACATTTGCGGAGTCGACACTCGCCGGCCATGCGCGAACAGGAACCAACCTGTTGTAGCGCCATGCGCGTATGGGAAACATCAACATACAAGAGGGGGTCAGGTTGGCCCCTTTCACGACTTTTGGCATCGGGGGAGAGGCTCGGTATTTTGTCTCTGTTCAAAATGAAGAAGAGATTTCCGAGGCGGTAACCCTGGCCGAGAAAATGGGTCTCCCTATTTTTGTTCTTGGTGGGGGGTCTAATATTCTCGTCTCTGATAGGGGGTTTCAAGGGGTCGTCATAAAAAACGATATTAAAGAAATCACCTTTGATGAAAAGGGCGAAGAAGTTATCGCCACCGTTGGTGCCGGAGAAGTGTGGGATGATTTTGTACAAGAAGCGGTAACCAGAGGATTATTCGGAATAGAAAATCTCTCGGGAATTCCTGGTTCTGTCGGAGCGGGTCCGATTCAAAATATTGGAGCATATGGTCAAGAAATTTCTACGACACTGAAAGAGGTTTGGGTTTTTGATACGAAGGAAAGAAAAATTTTCTCTCTTTCAAAAGATGAGTGTGAGTTTTTCTATCGTGAGAGTATCTTCAAAAAAAAAGAAGGAAAGCGCTTTATCATTCTTCGCGTTGTTTTTTCACTTCAAAAAAATGGACAATGCCACATTTTACACCAAGATCTCTCGAAGCGTTTCGAGAAAGAAAAAATCATCCTTTCTTCCGTTCGCGAAGCGGTGCTTTCCATACGGTCAACAAAGCTTCTTGATTGGAAAATGGTAGGTAATGCGGGCTCTTTTTTCAAAAACCCTTTTGTAGAAGATAAGAAAGTCGCGCTTCTTCAGGAGCAATTCCCAAACCTCACTCTTTTTCGAAGTTCCGAGGGAAAAACAAAGATTTCTGCGGGTTTTCTTATCGAGCGTCTTGTGGCGAAGGAAGACCGAACGTTGGGCGGAGCGGAAATTTCTCCGACGCATTCTTTGGTCATTGCGAATATCTCGAATGCCAAGTCGGAGGAAGTAAAAAAGCTTGGAGAAATTATTCAAAAAATCATTTTTGAAAAGACTGGGATTCATCTTGAACGCGAAGTACAGTTTATTTTTTAGTTTCTTTGTAAAAAATATTTTTTTAGTTATCCACCCCTCACATAAGTATGTATTTATGTACAACAATAGTTCGTAATGGAAAATATTGTTTCTCATCACTCTTTCAACGAAGGAAAAATCATGTGAGGGGTTATCCACATTTTTCCTCTTTAGCATGTTGTGAAGAAAGCAAGAGTATCCGATAATTATTTCGGACCCAGCTGATTGTTCAACTTTGCGTTAAATCATTTTTTCTCAACCGAAGTCTCTCGAGAGCGCGGAGGGGTCGGCAATCAAGCGAGTTTTAAAAAATAAATTTGTACCTCAATGGCTAAGAAAAAAGCTGCTAAGAAAGCAACGAAAAAGAAGTCAACCCGAAAGGCGCGATAAGGCATAAACGGGGTACCCCGTTTGCCACTTCAAGCAAAAAGCTCTCCAATGGAGAGCTTTTTGCTTTGGGCGTTCTTCTTATTGTGGTCTTATCGGAGGAGGGTGTGTTAGAATCGAAATTCGTCTAAAAACCATGCTCAATTGGCTTAAATCAATAGCGAATCAGAACGAGTCAGCCTTACGAGGCATGAAGCCTCTCCTTGAAAAGGTCAATTCTTTCGAGGAATCTTTGAGCGCGTTAAGCGATGCTAATCTCCAAAAAAAGACCGAAGAATTCAAAAAGCGACTTTCGGAAGGCGAGACCATTGATGACCTTCTTCCGGAAGCTTTTGCCACGGTGCGAGAAACGGCAAAGCGACTTCGCCAAGAACGCCACTATGATGTCCAAATTCTTGGAGGCATCGCTCTTCACCGAGGGTCAATTGGAGAGATGAAAACGGGGGAAGGAAAAACGCTGGTGGCGACTCTTCCTGCGTATCTCAATGCCCTTGAGGGCAAGGGAGTGCATGTGGTGACGGTAAACGACTATCTTTCTCGTCGTGATGCCGTATGGATGGGAGAAATCTACTCATTCCTTGGCCTTTCGGTCGGAGTCTTAAACCACGACTCTTCGTATTTATATGATAAAACTCATGGGCAAGAAGAATCAAGAATCAAGAATCAAGAATCAAGGTCAGAGGAAGATGAAAAGGACAAAGAAAGAGACATCCTCGGAAGCTTTAAGGTACTTCACGAATTTTTGCGTTCCTGTACCCGCAAGGAGGCGTACCAAGCCGACATTACCTATGGGACAAACAGCGAGTTTGGTTTCGACTATCTTCGCGACAATCTTGAGTATTCTCCGGAGGGGCTTCGAAATCGCGAATATCACTACGCCATTGTTGATGAAATAGACTCTATCCTCATTGATGAGGCGAGAACTCCTCTTATTATTTCCGCTCCTCATGCCGAGTCCGGCGAGCTCTATAAAACTTTTGCTCGTATTGCCTTAACGCTTAAGAAAGACGAAGACTATACGGTAGAGGAGAAACATAAATCTATCTCTCTCACCGAAGCGGGTATCGAAAAGGCGGAAAAATCTCTCGGTGTTCCAAACATTTACACCGAAAAGGGGATTAAGTATGTCCACCACTTAGAAATCGCGGTAAAAGCGAAGGCGCTTTTTGAGCTCGATAAGCAGTATGTGGTTTCGGAAGGGGAAGTCGTTATTGTGGATGAATTTACGGGACGTCTTCAGCCCGGGCGACGATGGAGCGAGGGCCTTCATCAGGCCGTTGAGGCGAAAGAGGGGGTAGAAATTCAAAAAGAATCTCGTACGTTTGCTTCGATTAGCTATCAAAATTATTTTCGTCTCTATAAAAAACTTTCTGGTATGACGGGAACGGCCTCAACTTCGGCGGAAGAATTCTTGAAAGTCTATCAGCTTGATACGATTTCTATTCCTTCGAATAAGCCCTCGCAAAGACAGGATCATAATGATTTCATCTTCCAAACGGAGAAGGGGAAATTCAAGGCTATCGCCAAAGGGGTGAAGATGCTTCATGAGAAGGGCCAGCCGGTGCTTATCGGAACCGTTTCTATTGAACGAAACGAAGTGCTTGGGGCGTTTCTCAAAGCAGAAGGTATTAAACATGAAATTTTGAATGCGAAGAATCATGAGCGCGAAGGAGAAATTATCGCCCAGGCGGGAAAGAAAGGGCGCGTGACGATTGCTACCAATATGGCCGGACGAGGGGTGGACATTAAGCTCGGAGGAAATCCGGCGACCAAAGAAGAATATGAAGAGGTAAAAGCGATCGGCGGGCTTTTTGTTTTGGGTACGGAGCGTCATGAAGCGCGGCGTATTGATAATCAGCTCCGGGGGCGCTCTGGGCGTCAGGGAGACCCGGGCGAGACGCAGTTTTTCGTTTCGCTTGAAGATGAGCTTATGCGCGTTTTTGCCTCGGATATGGTCAAAAGCATGATGGGAAAAATCGGCCTTGCCGAAGACGAGCCGATTGAAAATAAACTTCTCAATAAGTCTCTTGAGAGCGCTCAAGAAAAGATTGAAGGGTTTCATTTTGACTCTCGAAAACATCTTCTTGAATACGATGACGTGATGAATCATCAGAGAAAAATTGTCTATGAGCGCCGACGAAATATTCTCCTTGGGGGGATAGACGAGGTTGGGGTATATCTTGAAACAGCTTCAGGAGGTTTGGAAGAATTTTTGAAAATAGTGGAAGGAAAGAAAAAAGAGCTCGGAGAAGAAGTGTTTCTAGAAGGTACTCGACGTCTTATTTTGCAAACCATCGACCTTTTCTGGGTAGAGCATTTGGAGGCGATGGAGTATCTTCGCGGAAGTGTAAATCTGCGCGCCTATGGCCAGAGAGATCCTTTGGTTGAGTATAAAAAGGAGGGGCTGTTTCTCTTCAAAGAAATGGAGGCAAATGTATTTGAGCAAGTCACGAAACTTCTCCCTTTCATGGCGCTTCGCGCTCCTGCGGTAGAAAACGTAGAGCTCAAAGAAATTCATGAAGGAGCGGAAGGTATTACTCAATCAGGAAGCGGAGGAAGCAAGTCCCCTGAAGCGCGAAGTGCTTTGACGGGTGAAAAAATTGGCCGAAACGACCCCTGCCCCTGCGGAAGTGGGAAGAAATATAAACGTTGTCATGGAGCATGACAACGTTTATCCTGAGCGGTTCGACTGCGCTCACCGCAGGCGAGAGTCGAATGGATAAAAAGTGCCACGGGCAATGAGAATAAAAAAAGACAGCCATTAGGCTGTCGCTAGTGAAGAGTACTCTTGCTTTTTGAGAGTAACGCAGTGATACCAACCCCCATCAGCGCCTTGTTTGAATTCGACTTCCGCAATTACTTCGGCAAAGAGACAACCGTTTTCGTAAACAGATACTTTAGCGGGATCACGAGATGTTCCAGTTTCAGATTTAACTTCCACTCTGATTGCCATCGATATCCTCCTTCATGGGAATGTTCTATGATTAAGTTAACAAATTCGCACGGGGTAGTCAATAAGTAGCAGCGTTGTGGGGGTTTAAACACAGAGGAACATCAGAGTCTCATGGCGAAGCAATAGTATGAAAATTAAGTGTTGAACAAAACTGAGAAAGATGAGATATTAAGCAACCTGTCTATTATGAGTTTTGTTTCA
>JBBTWL010000067.1:0-5665 GCA_038062775.1 Patescibacteria group bacterium
TGCGAGATATTCAGGCCCATTTGAAATATTCAAAAAACCTATTGTCAAAAATACAGCGACCAAAAGCGCCTTCCCAAGAGAGGCTTGGAAATACTCTCTTCTATTTTCCTCTATTTTTTTCTTTTGTTTAGCGAGTGCCATTTTGGAGATCGTTTAATATTTTTTCCTTCTCCTCCGAAGAAAGTGGCGGAACTTTTGCCGTTGCTTTTTTTAGATCATTGAGGACTCCCTGTTTCTCACTGCTCGTTAAGGATGGAATTTCCGACACTTTGTCATTTAAGTTCCGTAAAATCCTGGCCTTTTCCTCCGAAGAAAGAACTGGAATACTGCCCCTCTCTTGATCTTGAAGCCGAGCAACATTCATCTTTTCGTAATATGAAAGAGAGAAAAGAACGAGAAGAACGACCACCGCAAGAGTTGCGGCGACCATCAGAATTTTCTTCTCTCCGCCTCCGCTTGGAGGAATGTTTTTGTTATTCGCGAAAAGATACTCGTCTACAGAAGCCATCGTGGAGCCATTATAGCCGTTTCAGAATTCTTTTGCGCTCAAAAATGTGGATAACAAAAATTCCCCCTGTTCTTCGTAGCCCGTTCAAAATATTACGTTGAGCTTAAATGGGTTCTTGGGATACGCCAGCATACACAAATAATACGCGACCGCGTATTATTTGTGTATGGCTATTTTGTGGGCTCTGTTAATTTATATAAAATTAATTCGATGCCACTAGCTTGATTTCCGCTGTTTTCCGACTCGACGTCTTGAGACGATAAGACGATTCGAGTACTTCTTCGGAGTTCGAGACTTCTGCCTTTTCCCAGTGAGTTTCCCCCACGCACTCTTCGCTCGACGGCGCCCGCGTCCCGACTTCCCCTCTCCTCCACCATGAGGATGATCTACCGGATTCATCGCGCTTCCTCGAACCGTTGGGCGAATACCAAGCCATCTTGAGCGTCCAGCCTTTCCGAGGACTCGAAGATGGTGTTCGTCGTTTGAAACTTCTCCTATAACGGCAAAAGCGGTTTTATGAATTTTTCGAATTTCGCTCGAAGGAAGCTTCACTTGCGTATAGTCTTTGTCATGGGCCACCACTTCCGCGAAGTTTCCCGCACTTCGGCAAAGTTTCGCTCCCCCCCTCGGTTTGACTTCGATATTATATACAAAAGTACCGACGGGAATGTTTCCAATATGAAGAGCGTTTCCGGGAATAAGGGGGGCTTTCTCCGAAGTAATGATGCCCGCTCCGGGTTCAAAAGACTTGGAAGCTAACACATAACGCTTTTCTCCATCGTGATAAACCACCAGGGCGATAAATCCGGATCGGTTTGGATCATATTCGAGACGTTCAATTTTCCCTGGAACGTTCAATTTGTCGAACATGAAGGAAACGTGGCGATACTTCCTTTTATGACCTCCTCCTTTGTGGCGAGTCGTAATGCGTCCAAAGGCATTTCGTCCGCTTCCGCGTCGAAATCCGGAAATAAGAGATTTTTCTTTCTTCCCAGAAAGTTTCTTCTTATACGAAATCGTCGTCATAGAGCGACGCGATGGAGTGGTTGGGTGATAAGATTTCATAGTTGATTTTCTTAAGCGAATGTTATGGTATCCCCCTTTTTCAAAAAGACATACGCTTTCTTTCCAGAAGCGGTTTTCCCAGGGATTCCCTTTCGAAGGGTCTTTTTTGAAGGAACTTTCACCAAGGACACCTTCACCGGACGTACTTTATAAAAATGCTCGACGAGATTCTTGAGCTCCGACTTGGTCATTCGAGGAGAAATGTTGAACACGTACGCTCCCCTTTCCGCGCTCCAGGTCGCTTTCTCTGTGATGCGAGGAAGGAGTACCGAGTTTCCAGTGAGAGGTATCTTTTGGGGAGTACTCGACCTCTGCGAGACGGCCACCTTTTTTGATGGAGACTTCACCTTCTTTTCAATCTTCTCGGTTTTCGTGTCAGTCTTTGTGGGTTTTTTTGAAAATAATGCCATAGAAGTAAATTATTTTTTCGGAGAGGACTCTTTGGAAGAGATTTTTGAAGAAACTGGAATAGTTTCAAAAGTCGCTTCCGGATTTACAATAATCACAAAACGATACTGAAGCAAATCGACCGGGTTTAAGTTTCGCGCTTCCTCCACTGCGATGTTTCCGAAATTCTGAAGACTTCTTTTCGCAGAAGCATTCTTACTCTCAAGAGCAAAAAGAATAGCGTTCGTTTTCTTCTTCGCCACAGATTCAAGCCCTTTCACTTTTGAGAGAGAAGTAAGAACCTCTTTTCCAAGACGTGCCTTTGGTTCAGTGAAATTTAAAGCGTCCAAAAAATATACTTCTCCGTCCTCAAATTTCTTCGAGAGCACCGCGGAAAGCGCTTTCTCTTTCATCGAACGATTTACCTTTCGAAGATAATTTTTCTCCGAACTTGGGCCAAAGGTCGTTCCTCCGCCCTTCCAAATAGGCGACCGCCTGGATCCGTGTCGAGCGCGCCCCGTTCCTTTCTGTCGATAGGGCTTCTTCCCTCCTCCACGGACCTCTCCACGTCCCTTCGTATGAGCCGTTCCCGATCGGCGAGAAGAAAGCATAGAGGTCACCACTTGATGAACCAAGTCTCCATTCCACTTCACGTTGAAAATGCTCTCTGGGAGAGCAATTTTCCCAGTTTCTTTTCCTTTTTGGTTGTACACAATAGCTTCCATGTTCGTATATATAAATGTTAGAGAGATTTAATCTCAAGTACTGTGCCAGGACGCCCCGGGACGGCTCCAGAAATTATCATTTCTCCTTTTTCTGCGTCAACAAAAAGCACTGTAAGGTTTTTGACCGTAATCCGATCTCCTCCCATGCGTCCTGGCATCTTTTTATTCTTCGTAACACGTCCACCCGCACGAGCCCCGCCACCGATAGATCCGGGTTCTCGCTCGGAGTGCTTCTGACCATGCGTGCGTTGTCCTCCAGCAAATCCGTGTCGCTTCACGACTCCTTGAAATCCTTTTCCTTTCGAAATAGCCGAAACAACCACCATATCTCCCGGAGCGAAAGCTGAAACATCAATCGTGTCACCGGTATTTTTTCCATGTTCGGTCGGAACACGAAACTCTTTCGTCGTTTGAAAATTCCCGAGGTCTTTGAAATGTCCCCTCTGGGGCTTATTCAGATTTCGAGTAGTACCGAAAGAGAGTTGAAGAGCGCTATACCCATCCACTTCAGATGTTCGAACTTGGGTGACCACATTCTTCGGTATGGAAACTATGGTACCAGCAGTAGCCCGTCCCTTTTCAGTGAAGACGGTGGTCATGTGTTCTTTTGTGCCGAGGATATATTTCATTGATTTTCTTATCGAGCGCACGCGAGATGTTGAAAATCATGACCCAATGAAGTAAAGAGTCTCGATTTTCTTCAAAAAAGCATTACTTCCACCCCATCCAATTTTTGAAGAAGAAATGTTCTTCCTCACTTCACGGGGTTCTCAAAAAACATAGTCGCTTACGCTTCTTATTTTTTGGAATAAAAACAGCGTACGCAGAGAGCTGGTACGCCCCACTGCCATTGGTCCCGGGAAGTCTTTCAGATGGGACGTAGCTTTTCAATATTTGAAGTACCGGCACAGTATACATAGGGAGAAAAAAGAAGCAAGAATAAAGAAGTAGTAAGAAATTCACGACATCTGGTATCGTAACGGGATATTTCATCGACCTCCCTCAGAAGGAAAAAGGCCCGAGGCGACACCCATGTCGCCTCGGGCCTTTTGAATTCAGAAGTTAAGCACTCGCCAAAATCCCGTATTCCTTTCGAAATTCCTTAAGAGACTGGAGTACACGCTCATCAAACCCTTCGGGCGGAATCGTGAACTGGTCCATGAGAAACTGAAACCCGAGCAAGCTCACCACCCTTATTTTGTACTCTTGTTCAATTTCTTGAGTAATAGTAAGCAAAGCTTCCTTCGAAAAACGTTCCTCATAATCAAGTACGCCGACAACACCGGCTACTTCCCAACCGCAAGATTGAGCCCAATCAATAGCCTTACACGTTGGAGAGTAGTCAACGGTTTGAGTAATAATCAACGCTCTTTTTGTGACAGGAGATAAGTCGTTCGTCCGCCTTTGGTCTATGACAGAGAGTCCCCCGAGTTCCTCACACAAACCGGACAATCCACCACACATGAAGATAATCGGCCTGTTGTATCCTTTCAAATTGAAAAGAGCTACGGAAAGAGCTCCAAGCAAAGGAATGTTTTCAACTTCACATCCAAAGAGTACTTCGAACCCAAGCTGGTCTTGCCTTGGGGAACGAGGAGCATAGGCTTTGTTTTTATTTATCGTCTCAAACTCCGAGCAGATAGTTTTTACAAATACCTCCGCAAGAAAAGAAAGTGTATGCCCGGTCATAAGACCTTGAGTCTTGAGGTGATACGGCCTTTCTTGATGAAAACCATCATCTCCTTCTGGAGAGAATTTGAAGGCATGTTTGAGAATGAGGCGCGCCAACTTTTCCTTCGGTGAAGGTCTACGCTGTTGCATATATATTTTCTCCTTTTTCAAATGAACGAAAGCCAAATGTCAATGACCAAAAACTGCTGGGAGAGACAGTACACAAACATGACAAAAAATACAAGTAAAGCCAGTTTGCCCGCTCGAAAGAAACGATATGGCATGTTCGTTTTTGGGAGATAAGAAACCCCAGGAAAATTCAAAACTGCACGAGAAGATTACTGTTCCTTTCGAACACGCAAAGAAAAATATCGTTTCTTTCGGCATGGGTTTCGTAAATCATAGTCAAAAATAAAAGCCCCTCTCGGGGCCCTTTATTTTTTCCTTGATTTACATCATCTTTACGTCAATGGAAACGCCGGAAGGAAGCGAGAGATTGGTGAGCGCCTCGATAATTTTTGCCGACGGGTCGACAATGTCAATGACTCGGCGATGCACCCGCATCTCAAATTGTTCCCGAGCGTTTTTATGGACAAAAGATGAGCGATTGACGGTGTACTTTTTTATTTCCGTAGGAAGAGGAATCGGACCCAAAACCGAAGCGTCGAAGCGAAGCGCGGTGTCCATAATCTGACGAACCGAATTGTCGAGAATCTTGTTCTCATACGCCCGAATCTTCAAACGAAGTTTTGAAGGAGCTTCCTGCACTTTGCTCGCTTTCTTCGTTTTGATTGCCTTCGCTATTTTAGTAATTTTTTCCTCTGCCATGAAAGTGGGAAGTAAGAATTAGGAAGTAAGAATTAAGGCAAGAAAGAGCGCGAAGAATTAGACGGTAACCTTTGTAACGACTCCGGCGCCAACTGTCTTTCCTCCCTCGCGAACCGCGAAGCGCATTTTTTCTTCAAGCGCCACCGGAGCTACAAGCTTTACTTTGAAGGTAACGGTGTCTCCCGGCATAACCATTTCTACTCCTTCTTTCAGGGTAACTTCTCCCGTTACATCAGTCGTTCGGATGTAGAACTGTGGCTTGTATCCAGTGAAAAATGGGGTGTGTCGCCCTCCTTCTTCTTTATTGAGTACATAAATTTCGGCTTCAAACTCGGTGTGAGGCTTTACTGACCCCGGCTTCGCCAAGACTTGCCCGCGGTGGATGTCTTCTTTCTTGAGTCCGCGAACGAGCACCCCAGCATTGTCTCCAGCAAGACCTTCCTGAAGCGTCTTGTTGAACATTTCAATACCCGTAACGGTG